>JAYEFR010000041.1:0-22513 GCA_034716155.1 Thermodesulfobacteriota bacterium | reverse complement strand
CCTGCTGGAAGCAGGGGAAGCAAACGAGAAGATATTTTCCAATAGGATAAATTGCAGTGGAAGCGACTATCCAGATGATATTTTTGTTAGGATATGCGTACTATGATCAGACGCATAGATTACCTGACCATATCCGAAAAGCCGCTCACTGCATCATGGTCTGCCGCACCGCTGTTTTGGGAGGTCATACCCAGGCCTGTCCTGATGGTCATTACAAACGTCACTGGTATAATTCCTGTAAACACCGCATGTGTCCCTTGTGCGCCTTCACCCAGGTTGAAAGATGGCTTGCCAGACAAAAAGCCCGCATTTTGAATACCGATCATTTCCACGTTATTTTTACTATATCCGATGAGCTCCATGAGTTGTGGCGTTTAAACACGGAGGTAATGACTCAAATTCTGTTTAAAACCGCCACCGAGACCCTTTTCCAACTGCTTGAGGATGATAAATACCTTGGCGCACGCCCCGGGATTATTGCATCACTTCACACCTGGACCAAAACGCTGGCTCTTCACCCGCACCTTCACTGCTTGATTACCGGCGGAGGATTGCTGGCAGGGAAATGGATCAAAGTATCACAGAGTTATTTACTTCCCTTTAGAGTTGTGCGAAACAAGTTTCGGGGCAAATTCATTGCTTATATTCGAAAGGCATTGCGTAACGGAAAGCTGGTTCTGCCTGATGGGATGCGTACTCAGCAATTAGAGAACCTGCTCAACAAACTTGGCAGGAAAAAGTGGAACGTATGCTTGAAAGAGACATATTCTCACGGCAATGGAGTACTAATATACTTGGCACGCTACCTTCGAGGCGGGCCTATATCCAACAAACGGATAGTCTCAATTAAAGATGGCAAAGTAACCTTTAATTACGGTCGCGAAAAGATTGAGCTTATGATCCTGCCGATCTTCGAGTTTATCGGCAGATATTTACAACATGTGCCGATTTTAGGGTCTATCCGAGTTCGTTCCTATGGATTGTATCATCACAGCCATAAAGAAGAACTTGCGCTATGCCGGCAGCTTTTTGGTCAACTGCCGATTGAAAAGCCCGAGTTTCTCGACTGGCAGACATTATGCGGTCAACAAGGCGAAAAACACCCTGAACGCTGTCCTGTTTGCGGCAAACGTTTGATAGTTCTTGAAACCATTCCCGGGCTGAAACGTTCAAAAAACACGGGTTTACCAGATTGGCAGGATAAACCCTTGCTTCTTGCAGCATAAATGTTTTATACTATTATAAATGGTTATCAATATTTTGCTATGCGCATGAATGTTATCAACGAAAGGCTCTTTAAAAAAAGATCAGCTCTTTTTACAACAATTATGCATAAATTACTTCAAAAGAAGGTTGTGAGTTAATTGAACACATTTTATAAACCCAGAATAACGACTATTTTACTTGTTAAATCGATAATTCAAAGTAGAAGCGATTCTACAATCTCCATAGCGAAGTATGAGCAGAATACGACCTCAATTGCAAAAGACCCGCAGCTCTGTTCAACAAACCGTTGAACCTGACAACTGGTATCAGAAGCATTTAAGTCTTTCAGAGGATAAATCAAGTTCTGTGAAGGTTAAGAAAGTTTTCAGCTTTGACCCGTTGCAGGTTAACTAAAACGTTCGCGCCGCCTGCGGCGGCGCTCACGTGAGGAGGCAGTATCACGAATTTATGAAGGGGGATGAGCGGAGTCAGGATTGACGAGCGGCGCGAACGGGGGCGATCTGAGTCCCTCCATTCGTTGTCCGCACTGCCCAGGCGGCTCGAACAAAAGAATTCACCTGACAAAAAATAGCTGCGCCATTTTTTGCAGGTGATTCTAGCCGTTAGCCGGGAAGGTGATAGTATGGGTTTATTTAGCAGGAAAAAATATATCCCCCGTGAAAAGTTTGAAGCTATCATACACAAATTGGCAAAGTCGTTAGAAGCATCGCGAGAGGAATATATTTTAGGTTCTCTGACCCAGTTAAAAAGGGAAGGAGTAGACGTATCTAATGTACCAAGAGAAATATCTCAGGGAAGTGAGCTTGAAGATGCTCTCAAGGGCTTCGAGTTAACTTGCATAATGGGAATCGCATGGAATTATGTCAAAAGCATAGAAGATCAATTATTATTCGATAATGTTCTATGTACGCACATCAATGCAGAGAAAGGATCAAGAGCGTGGAATTTCCGTGAAAGATATACTGATTGTCAGGGGAATATGGATGCCCTTACTACAGCCTTGTCAATTGATGTGCACAAAGCCATAGGTTCACCAATGCCCGAAAATGAATATAAACTTCAATTTAAAGGCGGAGCCTATATTTTAGTAGGTATATGCCAAGCTGACACATATTCAGTATGCGGTGATACTAAAATGGAGAAAAAAGTAAGAGCAAAAATAAAAATGTATTTGAAATGATCTCGGCTAACAAGGCTAATTCAGCCGACGCAAAAAACCGCGCGGCTGATTAGCGACGTTATGTTAACTAAATAATCTTCAAAGGAAGGAATAAATATGGATTTCAAAACTTTATGCGTTGTGTTTTCCGCAGTTTTTGTTGCAGAACTGGGTGATAAAACGCAACTTGCAACAATGTTGTTTGCAGCTAATAAGGATGTCAGCAAGATGGCTGTCTTTTTGGGATCGTCTTTGGCATTAATTTCTACCTCAGCTTTAGCTGTTGTTTTCGGAAGTATGTTATCGCAGCATATAAACCCAAAGTATATGTCCATTTTGGCAGGCGTTGGATTTATTCTAATTGGAGGCTGGTCACTTTATAAGGGATTCATGGCAACATAACCTATAAGGATTGAGTCGATCCGCGAAGTGGTCGAACTCAATCCTTTGTTCAATAAGCCCGGTCTTATTTATATAGGGTAATGATTCGTTGCTGTAGAGAGGAAACAGAAGTTGGTGTTACACCTTTGACAGGGTTTAGCGAAATGTATCGTTCTTTGATAAGATAGATATTTTTTTCACTCTTGAAATTGTCCTGAAACTGCCTGCTTTCGGTATTGAAGCAACCGGCTGGTGGAATTTGGCAACAGAAATCCATTCCGTTTTAAAAACGGCTTTCAGGGGGGTGACATCTACCCTCGTCAATGCACTGCAATACAATCATTTCAGCCATTATCCCGGGTGCCAGAGTTCATAGGGTATGATGCTGTACCGGTACACAAGTTTTCCTCCACAATGAGGGCAGTAAGGAGATGCTTTTTCCTGCTTTTTTGGAACCTGGTATTCTACGAAAAAGTCGAGAGACAGCGCAATCGCGGCCCTGATATCATTTAAGGTTACCGACGAGCCCGATCCCATAAAGCCGTAATAGCGGATCTTCATGAATCCGGTCGGTAAAACGTGCTGGAGATAGCGTCGGATAAATTCCATGGCATCAAGAGTCATGGTCCGCCATCGGGAGGTTTTCTGCTTTTTGTAACGGAAGGTGACCTGACGATTCTCTGCCTTCACGATTCGGCTGTCAGTGATGGCCACCTTGAAAACATAAGGCGCCAGGTATTTCAGGCTTCCTTCGCTGCTGCCGACGGCCTGGCAATTAACATTCCAGTCAATATTCCAGACAACGGGGTCGATCCGATCGAAAAATCCGGCTTTTTTCATCTCATCCTGGAATTTGGCGTGAAAGATCTTTGACAAGGCCGATACAGGGACATAAAAATCAACGCGTGAAGAGCGCCAGTTGCCGCTTTCTTTATCGAAAGCGCCACCGGGGACGATGTAATGGATATGGGGATGATATTCCAGTTGTCGGATGGAAAACGGGTCAAGTCTACGTTTGACTTATGTCGTTGGTTTTAATGTATAAAGATATAATAAGATCAACCGAGTCCGCCTAACCAATCAATACATTAGACCTCTAATCCGCTACACTCCATGGAGGCATGTGATTCCTATCGCTAGACTCAAAAGTCCATATAACTTGCCATTATCATCACATCTCAATATTTCAAGATATCATACCAATATCTGAACTGCCCTCTGTGTCAATATAGCTGAGATATCTTCCCCTATCCGATAAAAAAACAACAGTGGATATTACAGGCCCCTCCGAAGACAGGCCATAACAATACCTGCTGCCACTGCCACGTTAAGAGACTCTGTAGGCCCTTTCATAGAGATATATACCCTTTTATACGACATCTTAAGAATTTCTTCGCTGACCCCACTCCCCTCCTGTCCAAGACAGATAGCGCACTTGCCCTCAAACAATCTGCCATCAAGAGGGATTCCGCCCTGTGGGACCAGACTGATAATCTTATGGGGCAATCTCTTTAGTTCATAAGGAGATGCACAAACGATTTTTATCCCCAGGCAAGACCCCATGGATGCGCGAATAGCCTTGCCTGAAAATGGGGATGCTGTACCCTGGGTAACAATAACCACGCTTATGCCAAATGCCTCAGCAGTACGGATAATCGTACCTACATTACCTGGATCCTGAATGCCATCCAAGATAATCACCTTTTCAGATTCATACACGTCTTCTAAAGACGCCAAAGGTTTATCAATAACTGCAAGTATACCCTGTGGGGTAACTGTATCAGCTAGCGATCTAAAGAGTCTATCCGAGATCGGAATGTAAGAAAAAGGCAGCTCTCCATAGGCCTTTATATAACCAGGTGTAAGGGCTGCCATCCTTGGCCTTATTCCACGGCTGAGTGCATCTTCTACCAGGCGCCTGCCCTCGAGCAATATGAGATTGGTATCCTTTTTCGCCGTTAAAAACGCCTTAAAGGCAGGATTGGATCTGCTGGTAATTACCGCCATATTACGGGAGAAAATAAATCCCCTCTGCGCCCCCTATTTCTTTAAATATGGGGTCAAGATATCTATGGGTATAGGTATTACGCTGTTTGTAGTTCCTTCTGAAGATATCTCTCTTATGGTCTGCAAAAATCTCAATTGCAACGCTATAGGCTCTTTAGCGATAACCTCGGCTGCCTCAAAAAGCCTTTGGGCGGCTTGAAATTCACCTTCCGCATTTATGACCTTTGCCCTTCTCTCTCTTTCTGCCTCGGCCTGTTTCGCCATTGACCTCTGCATCTCCTCAGGCAAGTCAATGTGCTTTAGCTCTACAGCAGAGATCTTTATGCCCCAGGGATCTGTCTGCCTGTCCAGAATTTCCTGGATCTTGGTGCTGATCTCCTCCCTCTTGGATAAGAGTTCATCCAACTCTGCCTGACCACATACAGAACGAAGCGTGGTCTGGCTAAGCTGATTTGTAGCGTAAAGATAATTTTCTACATCTATTACTGATTTAAGCGGCTCTATCACCCTGAAATATACAACAGCATTTACCTTTACTGTAACATTGTCCTTGGTAATTACATCCTGAGGTGGAACATCCTGAACTATGATCCTAAGACTTATCCTCACAAACCTATCGATTATAGGAATAATGATAATAAGCCCAGGACCCTTTGGTGTACTAAGTACACGCCCCAATCTGAACACCACTGCCCTTTCATATTCATTCAATACCTTGATGGCAGAAAATAAAAACAGCAGTGCTATAATTACTATAGTAATAATCGCATATCCCCCCATACCATACCTCCTTATTTTTAAGCGTTATGCCCTAATTACTCACATTCATACCAATAGTAAAGCGATAATCATCCAGCATAGCAAGTCTCTTACTTGAAATATTCTTAAATTCAGCCAGGGCCTCCCCCTTAAGAGCAGGACCTGTGACTGGTTTTAATCTTAATGGATTTACGAATCCATTTTTGTGTTTTACCCTGAAATCCAGGTGCGGGCCTGTAGCCACGCCAGTTGCCCCAACATAACCTATAACCTGGCCTTGAGATACATGCTTTCCCACATGCATACCCCTTGCAAACCTGGAGAGATGACCATAATATGTATAGTATCTCCCTCGGTGTTTAATCCTGATTTGATTGCCAAATCCATTACACCAGCCTTTATATATGACCTTCCCATCACCTAATGCAACAACAGGGGTGCCTGTTGGTGCAGCATAATCTACGCCAAGATGAGGCCTCACTACATGGTATACAGGATGCATCCTGTGATATGAAAATCCAGAGGATATACGCCTGTAATTCAAAGGGGCCTTTAAAAATAGCTTTCTTATGGGTTTGCCATCCTTGTTGTAGTATCCCTTTATTCCGCTGCCATTATTATAGTAGATGGCTATGTGCTGACTTCCCTGATTTATAAATCTGGCAGCAATGACTCTTCCATAACCTTTAAATTTGTCTTCTATATAATATTTTTCATATAGGACTGTATACTCATCTCCAGACCTGATGTCAGTGAAGAAGTTTATATCCCATGCAAAGATGTCCGTCAGTTCCATCACAACCTCAGGGGCCAGACCTGCTTGTATACCAGACTCATATAAGCTACTTTCTATCTTGCCTTGAGCCCTCTCATATTTTACGTCCATGTCAATAGTATGTTTTTCTGCCTTAAATTTCCCATCTTCAGGAACAATTACCAGCTTTGTGAGTTCATCTATTTGATAAGTGAGCCTCCCTACCCTTGTCGGCGACGTATCTGTAATCCAGATATTTAATGCATGGTCCGGCTTTATGCCCGATAGATTGAAGGTCTTCTTTGCACATCTAGATATAATATCAATCTGGTAGGGAGATATATTTAAGGCATGCAGAATATCATATATGCTATCACCTTTTTTTACAATAACATCTACCTTTCTTAGTGTCCCGGAATAGGTTGACGGTAATATCAGATCGACATCTTCTTGTTTGACATCAATCCCATCTTCCATGATTGTAACTATCAGTCTGGAGAACTCTGATATCTCGTATTTTAATGAAATAAGCCGACTATCTTCCAGCGCAAATATAAGGTCGATTTTATGGCCAGGCAATATCCTGGAAATATCAAATACACCTTTCGTAGCCTTTATTATCTCGTATATATCCTCTTCAGGTATCCCGTTTTCTGCTAAAATGCCATATATTGAATCTCCTTTATCTATGGTAAACGTCCTCTTTACTGGCTCCTTGGTCACAGTAGTGGATTCTATAGAATAACTTTGTGATTTGCCCTCCGGGACATGAATGGGGGGGGCATCATCCGAGGTCTCACGACACATAAACAAAGGCATACATACAACGCACAATGCCAGAAATAATACGATAGTATAATACCGTCCGACCTTTTTCCTCTTGTAGCTTTTATTATCCATCTCAAACATAGGTATCGTTATATAAGAAGAATAACTTGATATATCAAGTTAATTCTGTTTTCATAATCTTTATGTATATCTTTATAGCAGATATCCATATAAGACCAGATGTAGAAGCTGACAAGGAAAATTTTATATCCTGGCTGGATTACGTGAGCCCATATGCAACCAAGATTTATATCTTAGGGGATTTGTTTGAATACTGGTATACAGGTATTGAGAAACACGTAGATAATGTAATCGAAGCCCTCAGCCATTCTGATATCCATATCCTGCCTGGCAACCGGGATTTTCTCATGAGGGATTATACGCATAAAAACATAGATATAATAACAAAAGAGGAGATTATATTTAATATATATGGCAAAGAAGTGCTTATTGCGCACGGACATACCCTCACTACAGGAGACATAGGCTTTAAGTTGCTTCACAGGTTTGGGTGGCCTGTATTGAGGCTGATTGATAAACTCTTACCTGCCGCTATAAAGCAAATGTGTGCCACGTTCATGGTGAACTCTTCTGCTGCAATAAGGACACCATCTTCCGACATACCAGGGGATATTGCCCTGAGGCGTGGTGTGGATAAGGTTGTATGCGCTCATCTGCACAGAGGGATCATGACAGATAGATTAATAGTACTACCCTCCTTTATCGATAACAGGGCATGGATGGAATGGGACGAAAATGGGCCTAGATTCCGAAGCCTTTATAAGAAAAAAGGGAACAGTGAATAGTAAAAAAAGTGTTGGGTTTTGGGTGTTGGGTTTTGGGTGATTAAGAATAGTCGAGAGTCGAAAAGATAAAAGATAAAAAATGATGAACTCGCAAAAAGTCATCAATCTTCAGCCTCCAAGCATAATCCTTGTAAGGATCGGCATGGCCACCAACGCGCCCACCATACTACCTATGTTGGCAAAGATCACGATCATAAGTATCTTGGTGACAGAATTTCTCCAGAAGCCTTTTATACTGGAGATGTCTTCAGATAACGACTCAAAATCAGAGACCTTCGGCCTTTTCAGGTACGCCTCGCTCAACCCGGCAAACCAGCCTGCCGCTAGTGTTGGGTTTAAAGATGTAATAGGGGATGCAAGGGCTGCCACAAGTATAGTCATGGGGTGAGCAAGCGCAATACATGCACCTATAGCAGCAAAAACGGCATTACTTAAAAGCCACCATTTTATCATCTCGTATCCCTGAGAGCTTCCCCCATGAAAAAATCCAAGGAAGACAAGAAAAAAAATTACCATAGGAATGATCCACTTCCATACACCTTTTTTTTTGGGAGGGACATATTCCAGGCTGGATATATCACCTGCGGGATCTCTCAGCTTTTCAATAAGCCCCTCCATATGGCCTGCCCCTACTACGGCAAGTATTCTTTTATACTGTAGATCAATGATCTTTCTTGCCATATACATATCTCTTTCATCTAAGAGAACCTCTTTGACTGCAGGGATTTTCATGCCAATCTCATCCACAGCCGCAGTAAGCACATCCTTTTCTTTAAGTCTTTCGATTTCATCCTCGTTGATGTCTTTGATGTCTTTAATAAATATGGAGCTTATTGACGAGCCTATCAGCATAAACCGACCCTTTAATGAAAGCTTATACCATAGACGCTGGAGGGTAGTACGAATATTGCGGTCTATCAGGGCAACAGGTATATTTGCTGACTCCGCTGTGGCTATAGCAACCTTGATCTCCTCTCCCGGCTTGATGCCTATCTTGTCCCCTATACGTTTTTGGAACGAAGCCATAACCAGGTTTGCAAAGAGCAAGGTGGCCTTTTTTTCTTTAATAACCTTAATAATATCAGTATCTTTCCATAGACCTGGGTTCTTCAAGACAGCAAACCTGGCCTGACAAAGCTCAACAGCTACCACATCGGGCTTATATGCGGGTATGGCCTGTCTTACCTCCTCTGTGCTTTGCCTTGAGACATGTGCCGTACCTATTAATATAATCTCTTTATCACCAATCTTTATTTCTTCTACCGGCATGGGCATGCCTTATATATTCTATGCCATAGACCGTCAAGGAATATAACTGATGAAAAGCTCTCAGCTGTATAAGAAGAGACCTTTGCACAATTGCTTGCATATTCATTGCGAGGAGGTTTTTAGGCCGACGTGGCAATCCCATTGGTTGCAGGCACTTCGAGATTCTTCACTTCGCTCAGACCCCACACTTCGTGTGGATCCCCAGTTTGTCTTCGCTAAAGCTCGCAATGACAATATGGGTATTATGCAAAGGTCTCAAAAATTGAATCTATTCTATATTTCTCTCTAAGCTGAAAACCGACCCCTGATCCCCGACCCCTGTCTCCATATAAACTGTCCATGAGGCACTTTATCTTGACCTCTCTTAGCGTTTTAATTTATACTTGGTGTAATTTTAAAATGCCTGTTTCCAGGGAGGTATATGTCAAAGAAGACCGGATATAGAAAATGCTCTTTTATTACAGACATTCAGGGGATAAAAAACGCCATCGGCGAGATGCGCGGATGGGGATTCCTAAGGCAGCCATCGGACAGCCGGTCATGTATGGTGATATTGCTGTTCCCAATCCCCTTATTACTAATATGGCCAAATTGCATTTTGCATCCCATTATCATGAGTTTCTGGAAATGATACAGGTCATATGCGGAGGGATTATAAGCACCATGCCTACTTACAGTGACTGGCGGAATCCGGACACTTATGATTATATCGAATATTATCTCAGAGGAAACCCCAAATACACAACAGAAGAGAGACTAAAGATGATTCATGCTGCCCACAGGCTGGTTGCCTCAGCAGAGAGCGCCCATCATGAAATCATCACAGTACATGCCGAAGGCTCAATGGCGACCCAGAAGATGATGATACTTGCTGAGGCGCCCCTTAAACAATACTGTGATATGGCCCCGGCATCGGCAGGTGTAGAAATAAAAGACCGACCAGATAAGGGAGTTGTTAAGAATCTGAAGTGTGGGGTGAAACATTAAAGAAAACCAGAGAAGTTTGAAAGAAAGATAGGGAGAATATCGGAAAGTTCTTATTAGGATCAAACGCTCAACATATAGTACTGCATGCTCCGTGTCCAGTCGTTACTGTTAGACCCTAAACAATGTTAAAACGGTGAGAAAGCTGATGAGAAAGGGCAAGATTGCTGAAACGGGGATATTTCAGAGCTAAAGAAAAAGCCATAGATAACGAATATAGCCGATCTTCTGACAGACACAACAGAGCGAATCTCTGAGAATCAGTAAGTTACAGAATCTATTTTCTTATACACAAATGTGGTAAGATCATTTTATGAGGTCTTTAAAAGATTGTTGAAAGGAGAATGGCTATGGCAATGATGAATGCGAGCCAATATGAAGAGAGTCTGAGAAAGCTGAATCTTGTTGTCTATATGTTTGGCAAGAGGGTGAAAAATGTGGTGGATAATCCCATTATCCGGCCATCTATGAATGCCGTGGCTACCACCTATGAGCTGGCGCATAAGCCGGAGCATGAAGACATCATGACGGCCACGTCACATCTTACCGGCAAGAAGATAAACCGTTTTTGTCATATTCATCAGGGCATCGATGATCTGGTGAAGAAGAGCAAGATGGGTAGGCTTTTAGGGGCTCATACTGCATGTTGTTTCCAGCGCTGCGTGGGTATGGATTCGCTCAATGCCCTATCCATGGTAACCTTCGATATCGATGCAAAATATGGCACAGAATATAACAAGCGGTTTTTGAAATATCTTGAATACGTTCAAGAAAATGATTTGACCTGTGATGGCGCCATGACCGACCCTAAAGGGGATAGAGGCCTGGCACCTCATCAGCAGGCAGACCCTGATATGTTCATGCATGTAGTGGAGGAAAGGGCCGATGGTATAATGGTACGCGGGGCAAAGGCACATCAGACAGGTGCCGTTAATTCTCATGAAATAATCATCATGCCCACCATCTCCATGCGCGAAGAGGATAAGGATTATGCCATTTCCTTTGCCCTGCCCAGTGATGCCGAAGGGATTACCTACATTATGGGTCGCCAGTCATGTGACACGAGGAAATTAGAAAATGGAACTATTGACCGGGGAAATCAGTTTTATGGCGGACATGAGGCGCTGGTGGTCTTTGAGGATGTGTTTGTGCCATGGGAAAGGGTATTCATGTACAAGGAATATGAGTTTGCCGGACAGTTGGTAGAGCAGTTTGCTGCTTATCATCGCCAGAGTTATGCCTGCAAGGTTGGTGTGGGAGATGTCCTGATCGGGGCTGCGCAGACGATTGCAGAATATAACGGTGTATCTAAGGCATCGCATATTAAAGATAAGATCATCGAGATGAACCAGCTCAACGAGACCCTCTACTGTGGATCTATCGCATGTGCATCACAGGGGCATAAGGAAGCCAGCGGGACATATTTTGTTAATACCTTACTGGCAAACGTGCATAAGCAGAATGTAACACGTTTTCCTTACGAGATTTCCCGCCTTGCCCAGGATATTGCAGGTGGATTAATGGTGACGTTGCCTTCAGAGGCGGATTTCAGATCCCCTGATGTTGGCAAGTGGATGGAGAAATATTACAAGGGGAAAGCCGATGTCCCCACGGAAAACCGGATGCGCATCCTAAGGCTTATTGAAAATATCACTCTGGGAACTTCGGCTGTGGGCTATCTTACCGAATCAATGCACGGAGCAGGCTCCCCTCAGGCACAGAGGATCATGATTTCCAGACGGGTCAATTTAAAGGAAAAGCAAAGACTTGCTAAAAAAGTCTGTGGTATTAAGGAGAAGGCTTAATCAAACTCAAAGTCGGATTGAAGTACTGTGGGGGGTGCAATCCCTTGTATGATAGAGTTGCCGCGGTGAAATATATTGAAAGGGCACTGGGTGATTTAATTGAATTCGCCAACCCCAAAGATAAGAAGGTGGACTTCATACTTGCAGTTTATGGGTGTGAGGTCGCCTGCACTGATCTCTCACAGTTTAAAGGGATCCCTATCAAAGCCATAAATAGTCCTGAAGATGCCAAGAGATTGGTGAATGAGATTAAGGAAAAAGGGAAAGCTGTTAAGGCCTCAATATAAAGAGACGCTCAAGAAATATTTCTTGCTTGTCCGCCATCTTTTTTGGGGCAACAATTCCTTTCCTTCCACCGACTTCGCATATTGACATTAATCATGGTTGACATACCCTGTATCTGCGTGCAATATCTATTAACAAAATCCGCCTCGGGGTCTTAGAGATGAATTTAGATGATATAAAGAATGCTAAGAATAACTCAAGATTTACTATTATAGCCATAATCATAGCGGTAAGTGTCATATTTATATTACAGAACTTTGAGCAGACATCCTTCCAATTTCTTATCTGGACTATCTTTTCTGGCCCTAAATGGATCATACTAACCCTCACCTTTGCCATTGGTATGGGCTTTGGTTACCTTATGGCAAAAAAGAAGGCCTCCTGATCCTCTAAGGAATAAAGAATACCATGTTTGCAATTATGTTATTCCTGGCATCCGGGATTATCTTGGGTGTGCTCGTCAAGCACAACAAGGCTGTCATAAAGATCACAGATAATCTGACCACATGGGTCATCTGCCTTCTGCTGTTCTCGCTTGGCACCTCCATAGGTGGAAACGAAAAGATCACAGGCAACCTGAGTAACCTGGGCATGCAGTCCATTGTTCTGACCACGGGTGCTGTAGCTGGCAGTGTCATTGTGTCGTACTTTGTCTACAGATATTTCTTCAGGGGAGAAGGTGAAAGGTAGTATCACTATCATTGTATGCTTTATCATTGGTATCTTAGCTGGATCCTCCTCTCTTCTGCCAGACCCTATCCTAGAGACCGACTTAAGCATTTATGTCCTGTATGCGCTACTCTTTCTTGTGGGCATCGGGGTAGGAAGTGACCCAAGGGCATGGCATATCATAAGAAAGATAAGGCTAAAGATCCTCCTTGTTCCTGGATCTGTTATCTTTGGAACCTATCTTGGTGTAATCCCCTGCGCACTGCTCTTCTCTGATATCACCATAAGGGATGCCCTCGCTGTGGGCTCCGGTTTTGGGTACTACAGTCTTTCCAGTATCATTATCAATGAGCTGCGGGGGGAGGTACTGGGGACCATCGCCCTGTTTTCCAATATCTTAAGAGAGATCTTTACCCTCATTGCAACCCCTGTACTCGCCAAATACCTTGGAAAGCTCTCACCTATTGCATCAGGCGGTGCAACATCAATGGATACTACACTCCCAGTCATTGCAAAGTTCACAGGAAAACAATACGTAATGATAGCCCTGTTCAGTGGCTTTGCGCTTACCATCTTGGTCCCATTTCTCGTAACCCTGCTGTTGAGCTGAAAACAGATCTGATCGCAAACCCAGGTCAGAGCCCGCCTGCCATGCACTTTGCTCTAACTACTAAAGTATATAAAATGTCATATCATTGGTTGGATAGGTGCTATCTTTATTGCAAGGCTGGGTTCAAGACCTTTAATAGGTCCATTCGGTTCAAATCCCGATGATTCATGTCTTCCTCCGGCTGCAGGCGTTTATATAGACCCAGGCAAGAACACTATCCATACACAGTGTCCCCCATTATCGAAGTGCTGGAATAATAAACCTCTCTCCCTTCATCATGGGGACATTTCAGCACGGCAGTTATGGGGGACATATTAGCTTTGCTAACACAGATCAAGAAAAGGGCTTGACAAGGCAACAACAGAGCGCTAGAAAATGAATGCGTTCATGTTTGAATAGATTCTTAATTTAGGGGTGGATGATGGCGCGAGTTAGGGAGAAGAAAAAAGAGCATACCAGGCAACGAATCCTGAAAACCGCCTGGAAACTGTTTAACGAGCAGGGGTTTGCAAAGACCACGGTGGGCCAAATTGCCGAACATGCCGAGGTGGGAACCGGGACCGTTTATAACTACTTCCCATCCAAAAAACACGTGCTGGCTGCCCGATTTACAGAGATCGTGGGACAAGCGATCAAAAAATTCTCGAAACTCGACCGTCCACCAGAGGCAAGTGAAGCAATCGGCCTTTTGTTCGATACACTCTTGCCGACCATCACGGCCGACAAGGCTCTCCTGCGCGAGGTGTGGTCGGTGTTTCTACTGCCACGCAATGAATCCAACGCTAGACTCAACCGCAGCGCAGCGACACAGCTTGAAGCCCTGGATTTGCAGGTGATCGGCATCATTGGCTCGATCCTGAGAGAAGCCAAGGAATGTGGCCCGCTAAAGGCTGACTTCGATGTTAATCTGGCTTCAATGACGATCTACAGCGTTTTTATGTTCAGTCTAATGTGCTATCTAGTAGACATCTACCAGGACCTCGAGACCCTAAAAGGTATCACCAGCGACATGGTAGGCCTGATCTTTGGTGGGCTGAAAGGAGGAATCACGTGAAGTTTGTGCAAAACCACCGATTTTATTTGAAAGCATACACTTTGCTGCTATGCATTCTATTGTTCCCGTTTATCATATTTGCCGAACAACTGGCACCCCCCCTGCCGGACGCTGATAAAATTCTGAAAAAAATTGATGACCTGTGGCGCGGCGAATCGTCCAGAGCCATTGTCACCATGAGGGTGAAGACAGTCCACTGGGAGCGGACGCTTACCATGGAGATATTCTCAGAAGGGACTGAGAAGACTTATGTCAAGATTCAAAAGCCTCTTAAAGAGCGTGGAACTGCAACACTAAAGGTGGGAAATGAAATCTACAATTATCTTCCAAAGACCAACCGCACCATAAAACTGACTGCCGCTATGATGATGGGATCGTGGATGGGCTCTCACTTTACAAATGACGATCTGGTCAAGGAAAGCCGCATATCAGAGGACTATGTCTCCAAGATCACATTTGCCGGCGCGAGAGGAGGGAAGGAGATAATCGAACTCACGCTTATCCCTAAACCCGAGGCCGTGGTAGTCTGGGGTAAATTGGTAGTGGTTGTGCGTGCTTCAGACCTCCAGCCGGTCGAAATCACCTATTATGACGAAGACTCCAATCCGGAGCGCCATATGGCATTCTCGGATTACCAAGTGGTTTCAGGAAGGCTGCTGCCCCTGTACATGGCCATGATCCCAACAGACAAGCCTGATGAATTCACAGAAATCACATACAAGGAGCTTACATTTGATGTGTCCATTCCAAAAGGATTTTTCTCTCTCACACAATTGGGACGCTAGGAGGCTTAAGCTATGAAGACCTGGAGTATGGCCTTTCGAAATATCCTGCGTGCCAAGCGCAGGAGCCTGATCACTATTCTTGCCATGGCCTTTGCCCTCGGCATTATGGTGGTCTACACCGGTCTGATGGACGGGATGATTGGTGACATGAAAAAAAATGCCGTCATGCTTGAGATGGGACATGTCCAGATCCATGCCGAGGGTTATAGAGAATCACCTTCGATCTACAAACGCATCCAGGCCCCTGATGTGCTTCTGGAAAGACTCGATAAAGCCGGCTACACAGCCTCCTACAGGCTTTTTGCAAGCGGCCTGGCAGCTCACGGCAATTCATCGGCCGGGGTTTTTCTCCGGGGCGTAGCCCCTGATCTGGAAGCTGAAACCATGAGGTTGCCACATCATCTTCTCGCAGGAAAATGGCTGAATAGAAACGATCCCAAGGACATAGTGATTGGCAAGCGATTGGCCAAGACCCTGTCGGCCTCTCTTGGCGACGAAATCGTGATCGTGTCCCAGGCATCTGACGGCTCTATAGCAAACGACCTGTACAGGGTTGGCGGGATCTTAAAGTCAATCAGCGAAGAAGTGGACCGCGCAGGGCTTTTTATGACAGTGGATGCATTTCGCGATCTTATGGTGGTGACCAAAGGCGCTCATGAGATAGTGATCACCCTGCCTGAAGATGCAGACCTAAACGCAGCCGCAAGCACGATCGCAAATATGGCGCAGGGGCTTGAGGTCAGTACCTGGAGGCAACTGAACCCTGCGCTGGCTCAAATGATAGATGCCGCTGATGCCTTCCTGCTACCCCTTGTCATTATCACCTACATCGCAGTTGCCATCGTGATCCTCAACGCCATGCTCATGGTGGTATTCGAGAGGATCCGCGAATACGGGGTTATGAAGGCCCTGGGTGTCAACCCTTACGAGGTCTTTTTCCTGGTGCTGACTGAAACGATTATTATGACTACCGCCGCTGCTGTCCTGGGACTGGGGTTTGGCGTTCCGCTGGCCTTTTATCTTGAAACCCATGGCATTAATCTGGCCCCTTTTGCCGAAGGGGCTACTATTTCCGGCGTGGCTTTAGACCTGATATGGCACTCAATGGTTTCCGCAAGGACTATCCTGATACCACTGGTCACCATGTATGTCCTTGCTGTCATCGCAACCATATATCCCGCTGCCAAGGCCGCATATCTGAATCCGGTTGAGGCCATACACCATCGCTAAAGGGGTTGATATTGAAGATAACATCACATCATAACAATAATTATAAGAGGGTAAAATCATGATTGCACGCATGGCCTGGCGGAATCTTTGGCGCAACCGCCGTCGTACCATTATCACCCTGGTTTCCATTGCGTTCGGGTTTCTGCTGGCACTAACCTTCACCTCGCTTAGCGACGGGTCTTACGGCCAGATGATCGATACGGCCGCCAGGATGGGTACAGGGCATGTTACAATCGAGCCTCAAGGCTACCGCGATAAGCCCGGCCATGACCTTGTTGTAAGAGATACCGGGCAGCTCGCCGACGAGGTAAGAGCCATGCCGGGCATTGAAAATGCTACAATCCGCATCGTTGGCCAGGCCATGGCTGCTACGTCTGCTGATTCGACAGGCGCAGGCATCATAGCCCTGGATCCTGAGTCTGAGCAGGGCGTCTTTTTTTTACTGAACCATGTCGTTGAAGGCCAGCAACTTGCCTCTAGAGAAGAAAAAAAGGTCCTTATAGGAAAGGGTATGGCCAGGCGTCTCGATCTCAATTTGGGCAAGAAATTAGTGCTCACCACCACCGACAAAACAGGAGAGATTGTCTCCGGCCTGGTTCGAGTAGCGGGTATATTTTCTACGGGCGTGGATGAAGCTGACAAATATATAATAATCGTGCCTATAGACTATATGCGAGTGCTGCTGGGCTACAGCAAAAATGAGGCGACCCAGATCGCAGTCTACCTGAATGACCGCCGCGATGCAGAAGAAAAGAGCCATGCCCTGGCCCTACTTGCGGCCGCTTACAACGGCACGGCTCTACCGTGGTCTGTGATGATGCCTGATGTAGCAGGCGTAATCCTGATGGATTCGACCGGCAATTACTTCCTGCAGGTGTTCATATTCCTACTGGTGGGCGCCGGCATCCTGAACACTGTTTTGATGGGTGTCATGGAGCGCTTAAGAGAGTTCGGGATCATGCTTGCCGTGGGGATGAGTCCTGGCAAACTGTGGCGAATGATTATGACCGAGACGTTCTGGCTGGCTGTTGTGGGCCTGCTGGTAAGCTCAGTGCTGTCTGTGCCCGTATACTGGTATCTCCACAAATACGGTATCGACATCAGCGTCTGGCTCGGCGAGGATCAGGTCTATGGAGGAGTCCTGTTTGATCCGCTGATGAAGGCCGAATTTTATCTCGACCACGCTATCCTGATATTCAGCGGTGTATTTATCCTGATATTAGCTGCTGGACTGTACCCCGCATTTCTTGCCGCCAGAACACGTCCGGTAGAGACGATAAAAATCCTTTAGGGAGGCTAAAAGGTGAATAATACAATAGTAAAGATGCAGGATATAAAAAAGGTCTATCATCAAGACAGTGTGAGTGAACATGCGCTTAGGGGTCTAAACCTCGAAGTCTGTGCAGGGGAATTCACCGCAATCTGCGGGCCGTCCGGATCCGGCAAGACTACAGCGCTCAATATAATAGGCGCTCTGGACACTCCGACCAAGGGCATCATTGAAGTGGAAGGTAAAAACCTTGCAGACCTCAGCAAGACCGAGCTGGCCCGGATGCGGCTTAACCGTATAGGATTCATATTTCAGGCCTACAACCTTATCCCTGTCTTGAGCGCCTTTGAAAACGCCGAGTTTGTGCTCATGCTCAGAGGCATCCCCGAAAAAGAACGAAAAGAAAAGGTAAGGGCCATACTCGGAAAGGTCGGCATGGCAGACATGTGTGACAGGCGCCCGGATCAGCTCTCAGGCGGTCAGCAGCAGCGCGTCGCCATTGCACGCGCAGTGGTTGCCGAGCCGGCACTGGTGCTGGCAGACGAGCCGACGGCCAACGTGGACTCGAAAACCGCAGACTCTCTTCTGGATCTGATGGAGCGGCTGAATAAGGAACGTGACGTGACCTTTCTGTTCTCCACTCACGACCACAGGGTGATGGATCGCGCCGCCAGGGTTGTAACGCTCACTGACGGCATTATCACGGAGGACATCAGGCGATAAGAGGGATATTATGAAGTATCGTGCTCTAATAATCTTTATTATCCTGTGCATATGGCCTGTGGCAAACCTTTGGGCATTCTATGAGATGGAGGAAGATAGCTTCGCATTGTCTGCACGTGGGGCAGTGGGTTTTTCAACCGGCTTTAACGATTATCCCAGGCCAAGGCTCCTCTATCCATCTACATCAGAGGGCTTTGAAAGTATGACCGCCAGATTGCTGCTGGATGCCCTCGTAAATGAAAACATGAGGTTTGAGGCGAATGCCTACCAGGAGATACACTCTCTAACCGACACCATCGGCTCAGCTTTCACTTATGAGCCCTACAGGACAAAAAGACTCAGGCGCAAGGTGATAGACGACGATGAGGTTAAAGCCACACTGTCTCTCGACCAGCTCTCCATGAAGATATACTCTGAACCTGTTGATATTACCATAGGCCGCCAACCCATCAGCCTGGCCAACAACTTTATTTTTACTCCTAACGATTTGTTCTATCCCTTTGCATCCACTGCCGTGGACCGTGAGTTCAGGCCCGGGGTGGATGCGTTGCGACTCGATATCATGACCGGGATGTTATCTCGTATCACCATAATCGGGGTGCTCGGCTACGAGAGGGACGGCTGTATCACCTGGGACCGCTCTGCAGGCCTTTTCAGGGAAAGCATCAATTGGCAGGGTTTTGACTGGTCCATTTTGGGAGGCAAGGCCGATGGCCGGCATCTGACAGGCCTGGCCTTCAGCGGTGAGGCCATGGGGCAAGGCGTACGCATGGAGGGAAACATGTCCTTCCCAACCGAGCAGGGTAAGGACAGGTATCTGCAGCTCTCATTGGGCATTGATCACCGCTGGGAAAATTCTCTTCATCTCATGGTAGAGTACTACTATCATGGAAACGGCAAGACCGATCCAATGTGCTATCCGGGGCAAATAATGCAGGAGACCTACCTGACTGATCCGTTTCTCGGCAAATACTACCTGGGTGTAACGCTCAAGGGTGATGCCACAGCGCTGATTACGCTGCAGGGCACCGCTCTTATCAACCTGAAGGATCCATCGTACTACCTGAGCCCTGCCATAGTATACAGCGCAGGAGACGAGGTGGAGTTCATAGCCGGCATGGGCATCCCGGCAGGGCGCAAACCCGGCATCTTATACACTGCCCCTATGCTCCCTGATATTCGTTCCGAGTACGGTTCTTACCCTGTTACCATTTACCTGCAGGGCAGATTTTATTTCTGAGAATAAAAGGAATAAAAGGGGTCAGGTCTTCAAACTTGACATAAACAGCTTATGTCAAGTTTGAAGACCTGACCCTCACCTTTCTGACCCTCACCTTTCTTGTCAAGTTTGAAGACCTGATCCTCACCTTTCTGAAACCCTTGAATAGGAGGCGGCCTGTAAAAATGAAAAAGATGCGTATGACACGTGCAGTCAGAACACCCAAAGCCATGCACCGGGGTAGTGGCCCCATTTAAGTGGTGCAATGCAGTGGCCCATATATGTTCACGTGGATCTCTCTGCTCGGTTATCCAGACCTCTTTTAGCAGTGCTTGCCTGCGTAAATAATCAATGTGCCAGTGAGGTTTATCAGTTGGCCTAAGATGGTGTTTGAGCCTGCTTGCAAGGCCTCCCGGACCAAATGCACTTCCCACATATGCCCAATACCCAAAAGGGAAATTAAACTCCCCTAAAGCGCCAACCTGGATTATCTTATCATCCATTAAATAAAGTATGAGAATATAGGTGCCCTTATTAAGGCCTGATAATGTATGCTTACTCATATCTCCGATGATTAAGTTAAATTCACCCCCTTCTTTCTATGCCTTCCCAGTATTTATCTTCTAACTCTCTCTTGAGCAACTTACCATCCATACGCCTTGGTAACTCCTTAATAAATTCAACAACCTTGGGTAGTTTTATCCCACGAAGCCCATTCTTCTTACAGTGTTCTATTATCTCATCTGTGCTTGATTGCTCCCCTTTTCTAAGTTGAATAATGGCAGCAGGCACCTCCCCTAAATCAGCATCCGGATGCCTGATTACGGCTACATCAAAGACCTTTGGTTTTTTTGTGATTACCGCCTCAATCTCATTCGGAAAGACATTTACTCCGCCGCTTATTATCATCTCTTTTTCTCTGCCGGTCAGGTATAAAAATCCATCTTCATCCAGATACCCGAGCAGGCCATCGTCGAACCAGCTTACACCATCTATTATGTTGAATGCACTTTCAAGCTTTTCCGGTGTGCCGGCATATTGGAGACTGACCGTGGTAACGGTTCTACTCAAGACCTTCCCCTCTTTTCCTGGTAGACACCACTGACCCGTCCCCCCGTCATAAATCTTAAGCTCGCCACACCTGATCTTTCCTACACTTGCATAGCGTTTTGGTTTTTCCTCATAATCTTCCGGAAGAAGTATGGTTACTATTGAAGTCTCAGCAGAACCATAATATTCCTTAAAGACGTTTTCTTTGCATCCCTGCTGAATGAAAAATTTGTTTATAGCTTGTTTTAACTCTGGCGAAGCTGGAGCAGCGGCACAGATCAAGGATTTCATAGAACTTAAATCGTATCCCGCCTTTACCTCATCCGGAAGGTCCAGAATCCTTTCAAGCATCGTGGGTACGACAAACACCCAATTTATCCTTTCTTTCTCAACAACCTTCAAGAATTCCTCAGGATCAAACTCCTTCATGGGCACTCCAGTGCCGCCCAAAAGTAAGAAAGGCGCCCATGCAACAATCACTCCGGCATGATATAGAGGACCTGGGATCAAGCACCTCATGTTGTGCGTTATGGGGTCTTTTATTTTGGTCCCTCCAAACCAGTATGGGAAGCTAAATTCCATTATGAAAAATCTAAGATAATCTGTAAATGGCACCCTTGGGGCATCAGCTATATTGCTGAAGGCATACCCAAACGCATCAAAGTAGTTTACATTCTTTGGCACCCCTGTTGTCCCACCAGTATAGGGATTTAGAGCCAGAATAAAATTTGTCTCAGGCATCTGATCGGATGATTGAGAGATTAAATCCTCGTATAGGATCATATCATCAGGGGCATGCTCTCCTACCACCACGAAATGTTCAACCGTCTTTATCCTATCTCTAATCGAAATCACATTATCTACAAATTCCTCATGTAATATTAACACCCTTGGTGATGCCCTGTTTATTGATTCTGCCAATTCTTCGCCCTTTATATGCCAATTTAAGAATGGCATCGGGCACCCTATCAATGACCCTGCAAGGAATGCCTCAAAGAACTCATTCCCATTGTAAAGCAGTTCTGCAAATTTATCCTTTGGCCTTAATCCTAAGGATTTTAACCCGTTTGCCAACCTAAAGACCCTTACCTTGAGGTCTTTATATGAAATCCTTTTATCTCCGGAGATTATTGCTTCCCTGTCACCAAATACATCCCACATGGATATCAAGAGGTTTGGCATAAGTTTGTCCAGTCTGAACTTAAGAAGGCTTGTGACACTGCCTATAAGCCCTGTCTTTCTCAATATATTAAACACAATAAAGACAGCATTTTTCTTTCCCCATTGTTTTATTATAGTCATGAAAAATCCACGGGTGTGTTCTATTGATACTAATTGCGGCAGGGCCTTTAATACATTCATTAAACTTTTATTCTTCATTTAAAACTCCTCCTTCACTGCTGCCCCAAGGGCTTGCCATACTTTTCTTTTATCTGGCTCCTCAAAACCTTCCCTACGGGATTTAAAGGCAGAGAGTCGATAAAAACAACTGATTTGGGTCTCTTAAATCCTGTCATCTTGTCCCTGCACCAGTCTATTATCTCTTCTTGGGTTGCCTTTTCTCCCTCCCTCAATTCTATTACGGCACGAACTGTATGCCCCCGGGTCTCATCAGGAACACCTATGATACATACATGCC
>JAYEFR010000040.1:0-4621 GCA_034716155.1 Thermodesulfobacteriota bacterium | reverse complement strand
GATAACAGGTTTCAGGAGGTAAATAAGAATGCATGGTATTTTGTTGGCAATTCATATCTTAGTATCGATTAGTTTGGTAGTGGCAATATTGTTGCAGTCAGGAAAAGGGGCTGATATCGGGGCGGTCTTTGGAGGGGCCGGATCTCAGGCATTATTTGGTAGCTCAGGCCCTGCAGATTTTTTGAATAAGGCCACGAGAGGCTTAGTTGTAATATTTTTAATCACATCCCTTGCTCTTGGCTATTTTGCATTTGAAAAACCGACTAAGAGTATAATGGAATCTCAACCCATAAGTGCGCCAATGCAACCTAATGCCCCTGAATCTCCAGGCAATGTCAAATAGGGGCATAGATCAAATATCGCCAATCCGTAAACAGTCGATAGTCGGAAAAGACAGTCGATAGTCGAGAGTCGGCAGTTGACAGTCTAAAAGACAGCTGATATTCGTCAGTTGGCATATTGTAGCCCAACCCCTTTTTTTGTTTGCCGGGATTTCCGGGGATATCATACGTAACTTCTGTGACCAGATGCACCGATTCATTAACTCGACTAATGACTGTTGACTAGTGACTCTCGACTGTCTTTTCCGAGTATTTTTCTAGCTTCTGCCTATACCAAAATAGGTGAAACCCAGAGACTTCATCTCAGTAGCATTATATATATTTCTGCCGTCAAATATTACAGGTTTCCTCATTAATTGTTTCATCATTTTCAGGTCCGGGGCCTTAAACATGTTCCATTCTGTGATTACAGCCAGTGCGTCTGCATCTTTTAGGGCTGTATAGTTGTCTTTTGCATAGGATATGCTATCTCCCAGAAGATCACGCGTTTTGTCTATCCCCAGGGGGTCAAAGGCAGTCACATGTATACCACGATCTAAAAGCATTTGTATGATATCTATAGCCGGCGCTTCTCTGATGTCATCTGTCTTTGGTTTAAATGTGAGACCCCACACTGCAATATTTATGCTGGATAAATCTATATCCTTATCTTTAAAGTAGGCAATGATTTTTTCTGCAAAGAATGTCTTTTGTCTTTTATTCGCCTTGTGAGTTGCCCCGCAGATCTCAAGAGTCAGCCCGTGATTTTTTGATGTCTGCAGGAGTGCCTTGACATCTTTTGGAAGACAAGATCCTCCATACCCAGGGCCTGCCAGAAGGAATCTTGGCCCTATCCTGGAGTCTGTGCCCATGCCTTCTCTTACTTGAGATATATCTGCACCTACCTTCTCACATAATATCGCCAGTTCATTTATAAAGGATATTTTTGTAGCAAGAAATGCATTGGATGCATATTTTGAAAGCTCTGCACTTTTTAGGTCCATTATAAGTATAGGGTTGTTTGTAGTACGCACAAAGGGGCTGTAGAGCTCCTTCATAATCTCTGCAGTGCGTACATTATCGGCACCTACAATTATCCTCTCTGGCCGTATAAAGTCCTGGATGGCGTTTCCTTCTTTTAGGAATTCAGGGTTGGATACCACATCGAATTCTATATGAGCCAGTCCCCTTTGGCTCAATCTTTTTTGGATGGTATCTCTTACCTTTTCCGCAGTACCCACAGGCACTGTGGATTTATTTACAATAATCTTGTACTCCTTAAGTATGTCTCCTATCTTGGAGGCGACACCCAGAACATATTTAAGATCAGCAGAGCCATCGGCATCGGATGGGGTGCCCACAGCAATAAAACACAATAGACTCTTTATAATCCCATCCTCTATATCTTTAGTAAATATAAGTCTGCCTTCTCTTACATTTCTCTCTATTGTATCTTTTAATCCGGGTTCATATATGGGCAGCGTGCCCTTTTTTAAGGCAGCTATCCTTTTTTTATCCTCGTCCACGCAGAGTACATCATTTCCCATCTCTGCGAGACATGCGCCAGTGACAAGTCCTACATAACCCGCTCCTATCATACAAATCTTCATTACTTAGCCTCCGTAACTGGTGAGATTGACTTATTTAGTATCGCATGCTAGATTTATACAGCATTTAGAGCATATATCAAGGAGTTATTACATGTATTGGACAAAAGAAATAGAGACCATTTCCAGAGAGAAATTAGAGGAACTTCAGCTTAAAAGACTTAAAGATACATTGGAAAACGCAGCGCGCTGCCCATATTATAGGGGGTTAGGGCTTGGTGATTACAGGGTAGAAACCCTCAGTGATGTAGAGAAACTGCCTTTTACTACAAAACAAGACTTAAGAGATGCATATCCATATGGTATGGTATGCGTCCCTCAAAAAAGGCTAGTGAGGCTTCACGCTTCTTCAGGTACCACTGGAACCCCCACTGTGGTGTTTCATACCATGAGTGATATAGATACATGGGCGGATTTGGTGGCAAGATGTCTTTATATGATCGGGGTTAGGCAAGAAGATGTATTTCAGAACATGATAGGATATGGTTTGTTCACAGGCGGGCTTGGACTCCATTATGGAGCGGAGCGCATAGGGTGCCTTACTATCCCTACTGGGCCAGGCAATACCAAGAGGCAGCTAAAATTTATGAGGGAATTTGATGTCTCTGTGGTCCACGTGATTCCAAGCTATGCTTTGCATTTGGCAGATACCGTAGAGAATCTTGATATTGTACCAGAAAGAGATCTGCCACATTTCAAGAGGGCTATCCTTGGGGCGGAACCCCATTCAGAGGGGACAAGAAGAAAGGTGGAAGAGTTTTTTGGTATAGATGCATTTAATTCTTATGGTCTCTCAGAGATGAATGGGCCGGGGGTGGCCTTTGAGTGTCAGGAAAGGCAAGGGATGCATATCTGGGAAGATGCCTATCTGGTTGAAATAGTCGACCCTGACACATTAACACCTGTGAAACCTGGAGAGATAGGGGAACTGGTCATGACTACCCTTACCAGAGAAGGTATGCCCATCATACGGTACAGGACAAAGGATTTGACAGCCTTGATCCCAGGGGAGTGTGCATGTGGGAGAACTCATCACAGGATCAAAAGGATATCGGGCCGGAGTGATGATATGCTGATTATCAAGGGGGTGAATATATTCCCTGTACAGGTAGAACAGGCATTTATGGGTATGGAAGGGGTAGGAAGAAATTACCGGATAATACTGGAATCCAGGGGTCATAATGACCATATGATTGTGCGTGTGGAGATTGATCCGGACATGTTTATTGGCGATTTTAAAAAGCTTGAAGAATTAAGGAAACGGATTATAGGGAGTCTTAGAACCGAACTTCTTATAACTCCTGAGGTAAATTTATGTGAACCGGGGAGCTTGCCCGTATCAGAAGGCAAGGCAGTAAGGGTAATAGACAAGAGAACAATATAGGGAGCCGGGAATTGTCTGGTATTGAGGCCTTGCTTGGGTAAAGGCCTTAATGCCGTAAGTGATGATACCCTTTAGGCGAATCAATCTTTTGATTCGTTATGCTCTTTTGTTTCTTTCTCTTTTTCAACGCTCTTCTTTTCTTCAGATTCCGTAACCGCTGACTTGAAGTTTTTTATCCCCTTACCTAAGGCTGAGCCTACCTCAGGTAATTTCCCTGCGCCGAATATAATGAGCACTATCACTAAGATTATTATAATCTCCGTCATGCCTATCCCGCCTATCATAATACTCCTCCCATCCTTCTTATATCAGCTCATTTACCACAGATATGGAAGTGTTACAACCAGGTAAAAAGGCTGGTTTTAATTCCTGGACAGTTGAGTACATACCATGTTATATTTATATGAAAATAGGGGTCGGGGGTGTATTTTTCAGGGATGGCTATTTTTCTTAACCCGAGCATGTTTTCATGCTTAGTTGTAAGCGTGGACCGCTCATGAGAGTTTATATGGAAATAGTTGTCCGTGGTTTATTTGTCCGTGGTTTGTGGTATATTGAAAGATGATCATTCTATCTGGAGGTTTTACAACGGACTACAGGCTACCAACAGGGATTAGTACTAAGTTAAAAGATGTCTCATGGCTGATAAATTTTCATCCTTTCCACCTTTGGTGGTTGTGTCTGCCATGCAGGCATGGGGATTTGCATGAGCAAAGATACCAGTCTTTTGATATTTACTGATTTAGATGGAACTTTGCTGGATTTTTATAGCTATTCAGCGGAGGCGTCCAGGCCTGCGCTAAATGCGATAAAAAGATTAAATATACCGCTGGTAATAGCTACCAGTAAGACGAGGATAGAGGTTGAGCGCTTATTGGATATATTAGATATTTCTAAAATATTTATAACAGAAAACGGCAGCGGGATATTCTTGCCTGAGGGATTTAAGGTTCCTTTAGGAATGGATTCATATGTCCTTGATGATTATCAGGTTATACCTTTAGGACCTTCGTATTCAGAAGTGTTGTCCAAGGTCTCCCAGGCTAAGAGGGGAAGTGGTGTTCAAATAAAGGGTTTTTCAGACATGGCACCAGAGGAGATAGCATCTCTTACAGGATTGGATTTTGAATCTGCCATGAGGGCCAAGAAACGTGATTTTTCAGAGCCGTTTGTCTTTGATGGGCAAGAGGAGGATCTTGAAAGATTTATTAAGGTCATAAATAGTCTTGGCCTTTTTTGCATGAAAGGGAATCGCTTTTATCATATTATAGGCAATGTGGATAAGGGCAAGGCAGCAAAAATTATATTAA
>JAYEFR010000039.1:0-4627 GCA_034716155.1 Thermodesulfobacteriota bacterium | reverse complement strand
CTTAAAAATCAGTTGAATCTAGAGGTAATCATGAAGCTGAAACTTTTTTTTCGACTCGCGACTATTCTTAATCACCCAAAATCCAAACCCCAAAACTCAACACCTTTTTTACTATTTACTATTCACTGTTTTCATATAAACCTTCAGCTTAAGAAAGAACATTGAACCTGCAATTTTCCATCTTTTTTGACTCTCGACTATCTTTTTGACTCTCGACTATCTTTTTCGACTATCGACTGCCCTTAGTCCTTTCTCTCCTTATTCGCCTGGCAAATTGAACTGCCACTGGTATCCCTTCCATCCGGCAAATTTTCTTTATGTTTGCGGCAATATACCTGGTGTATGAGGGAAGTATAGCCTCCGGATAATTGGTGAATATTTTAAATCTGGGGGGCGAAATATCCACCTGGGTAACATAGTAAAACTTAATACGCCTACCCTTATATGCAGGAGGTGGGGAGGCCTCGACGATATCAGCGATGATTCGATTAAGCCTGGGAGTGGGTATTCGAGCCGTAGTCTTATTAAAAAAATCATCTATCATGGGATAGATCTTGTCAATATTTCTACCTGTAAGAGCGGATATACACATAATCCCCACATCCGGTATAAACCTGAGCCTGTAGCGAATCTCTTCCCTTAAATTCCCTTCTTGAGCCAAAGGGATAAGATCACACTTATTTGCCACCACTAATGTGGCCCTGCCGTGGTCGAGGGCAAGACCTATCAATCTCTTATCCTGTTCGGTAATGCCTTCTATTGCATCTATCAGATAAAGGCAGACATGAGACATGTCAATATTCCTCAAAGAGCGTAGCGTCCCTGTCTTTTCTATCTCACTATCGATTCTGGATTTGCGCCTGACACCTGCAGTATCTACAAATATATAGTCTCTTCCGAATTTTGTTACCTTTGTATCCACATAATCTCTGGTAGTGCCGGGCTCCGGAGACACAATAGAGCGTTCTTCACCAATAATCCGGTTGATTAACAAAGATTTGCCCACATTGGGTCTTCCAAGTATGGTTACCCTTATTCCGGATGTCTCTTCATCACTTGCTGTTGCCTGATGAATATATTCCTCCAGGGCTATTATGATCCCAGACAATCCCTTTCTCTTTCTAGCAGACACCTCCACAACATTATCTATGCCCAACTCGTAGAAAGCGCCTACCTTCAGACTTGTAGTATCATCATCCACCTTATTAGCCACATATATAACTTGAGACCCTGCTTTCCTTAAGGTGTCAACAAGAACGGCATCGTCAGGAGTAGGGCCTGAGGCCGCATCTAACACACATAAAATCACATCCGCATCATGGATAGCCTGCATGGTCTGGAGAAGTATAAATTGTGTAATTGAAGCTTCTTTTAGTGTATCAAACCCACCTGTATCAACCAGGTCTACTATACGATCTTCGTCCACATGCCACTTACCATAAATCCTGTCTCTGGTAATACCGCTGTCCGGCCCTACTATTGCCCTGTTTCTTTTTACCAACCAGTTAAAGAGCGTGGACTTCCCTACATTCGGTCTGCCGACAATGGCTACAATAGGCCTCCTCACTGGTATCCCATCCTTTTCACCTTAAGTGGATCCTTGGTCCAGTTTTTTGTTACCTTTACAAAGAGTTCCAAAAAAACCTTATTCCCCAACAATTCCTCTATATCGACTCTTGCCTGAATACCGATTTCCTTTAGCATACTGCCGTTTTTACCTATTATTATAGCCCGCTGTGATGATTTTTCCACATGTACAACCCCCCTTATAAAGGTAGGGATGCCTTCTCTGAATTCCTCGATCACAACTGCTGCTGCATAAGGAATCTCCTTACGGGTAAGTGTAAATACCTTCTCCCTGATGATCTCCTGACACAAAAATCTCACCGGCATATCCGTAACCATGTCTTCGGGAAAATACTTCGGCCCTTCAGGGAGAAGAGTCTTTATATGATCCATTAGTTTGTCTATGCCTTTTCCTGTAACAGAGGATATACCAAAACTCGATGTGAAGTTATAACACTTATTTAATTCTTCAATCTTTATGGTAATGTCACCCTGATCCATAAAATCTATCTTGTTAAGAACAAGGATGGTGGTCTTATTTGCCTCTTTTAGATAGTCATATATCACAGACAGTGTCTCCTTGGTATCATCAGGCTCCACCATGAGCATTACAAGATCTGCTTGCCCCATAGTAGCTACAGCCTTTTGAACCATATACTTATTCAAGGCCTTGTCTGCAAGGTGTACTCCAGGCGTATCCAAAAATATTACCTGTGCATCATGGGTGTCCCAGATACCCAATATCCGGTCTCTTGTTGTTTGAGTTTTTTTAGTAGTTATGGATACCTTATATCCTAATACTCGATTTAGAAATGTGGATTTACCTACATTAGGCCTGCCTATAATAGCAATAAAACCGGATACCATATTATGCCATGTCCAGATGTAACTGCATGCCCTCTCTAGTCTCTACAGGGAGAATTATCCTGAATGTAGTTCCCTCCCCTTCTTTGCCGGCCACATCTATCGTGCCGTCATGACGCTTGATTATTCCATAGCTCACGGACAAACCCAGACCCACACCTTTTACCTTGGACTTTTTTGTAAAAAAGGCATCGAATATATGCGGACGGTCTTCTTTTGGTATACCTACTCCAGTATCTTTGAATACGATCTCTAATACATTGTTATTCTCTACAGACAATGTCTCCACTGTCAATACACCACCTTCCGGCATAGCCTCCACTGCATTTGTAATAAAGTTGATAAATACCTGTTTAATTTGATCCGGCACACACCTTAAAGGAGATATTTTACCTGGCTTAAATTTAAGCTTTACCTTGTTTTCCTCGATATATTTTTGATTTAATATAAATACATCTCTTAATAGTTCGTTTATATCTACCTTCTCAAACTTCCCTTCGGTCGGTTTATAAAAATCCATCATGTTACGTATTAAGGCCTTAATCCTCTCACTCTCCTTAAGCGCAAGTCTTACAAAATGCATGTCCACATTACCACTGCCTGCTGTATCCAGGACATGCTTTAAACAGGTCTTTATCCCATAGAGTGGATTGTTGATCTCATGCGCGATACTGGCTGAAAGTTTACCTGTGGCCGCAAGTCTCTCAGATTCAACAAGCGCTGCCTCCATCTGCTTTTGCCGTGTATTGTCCCTCAGTACGGCAGAAAATCCGAATATCCGACCTGCCTCATCCTTTAATGCCGTAATAGTCAAAGATACATCTATAGCCTTACCAGACTTTGTAATCCTCTTTGTCTCTAAATCTCTTATAAAACCATTTCTCCTTACCTCTGTAAGCACATCTTCCGCCTCTTTTTTAGCTTCATCCGGGATTATAATAAATGCAGATTTGCCAATTACTTCATCCTCGCTCCAGCCAAATATCATGCATGCACCTTGATTCCAGGAGATTATACGCCTTCCGGTATCCAGGCCAATAATGGCATCTGCGCTGTCGTGTTCAATATTTGCAAGTAGCTGTAATCTCCTCTGATTCTCTATTTTATCGGTTATATCTCTACCAAGACATACAAATTCTTTATGATCATTCCAAACCACAACACCCATAACAACCATTAACTCTCTTTTCCCCTCCGGCCTATCTATTGATATATGAAACTCCTCAGGTGAAGCACCTCCAACACCTGTCCTCTCCATTGCCCTGGTAAACTTCTCAATAGAATCATCGGGGAAAAACTCATGAAAGGGTCTCCCATACATTTCAGAGAAAGACATGCCTGAGAATTCCAGGCCGCTGGCATTTACATACACAATCTTACTTTCATCATCTATAGAAAATATTACGTCATTAGATCCCTCTACTATATGCCTGTATCGCGCCTCAGACTCTTTCAATTCCCTAATCTTTTTGTCTATGCGCTCAGATAATCGAGTATTGAGCTCCTGAATCTTCTTGTTTGCCTCCATCAACCTTTGTTCGGCAATCTTTCTTTGCGTTATATCCGATGCAAGAACATCCATGCCTATAAGAGAGCCATCTTCACCATAAATCATGGAGGCCCTAAAATTCAAAAAAAGCATATATCCGGCCTTGCTATATACCCTTATCTCCCTTTCACCCTTATCGGAGCTATCCTTTGGAGCCCGAATTAAATCATCTATCATATTATAATCATCCGGGTGTACAAAATCCCTCCAAGGAATTTCCTTTCTCATAATCTCTTCAGGACTATAACCTAAGATACCTTCTACCTCGGAATTTACATATTCACACCTGCCCTTGGCATCTATCCAAAGAATAATATCTTTAGTAGCCTCCGTGATCCTTCTTAATCTCATCTCAGAGACCCTGAGACCTTTTGTCCTATTATCAACTAAGACCTCAAGATCCCTTGCGGTCTGACCCAGGCCGGCATGCGTTTTCTTTGTAAGGGTGGCATCCCTTGCCATACCATAGATCGTCTGCTCTATCCCCGGTATACCTTGCGTAATTTTCAAATTTAAATCCACAAGTTTCAAGGTGCGATCCTTCTTTGTAAGGGATACCTCTAAAGATGTCGTATTCTCTCCCCTTAACAAACCATCAAGGGCCTTTTTGGCATCTGCTCTATCTTTGTCGGATATAATCTCAAGAAA
>JAYEFR010000038.1:0-4632 GCA_034716155.1 Thermodesulfobacteriota bacterium | reverse complement strand
TTATTGTTTAACACCAAATTGACACCCTTTGATTACACCACCCAGCCCCGTATTCCCCCCCTTTTGAAGGGGGCCAGGGGGATGTTACCCTTACGTAATTCCCCCTTTGAAGGGGGTTAAGGGGATGTTACCCTTACGTAATTCCCCCTTTGAAGGGGGCCAGGGGGATGTTCCCCCTTTCACACATGAGTCCACCTGTCATTGCGAGGAGGCCATAGGCCGACGTGGCAATCCCGTTGGTTGCAGGCCTTTTTGAGATTGCTTCGCTCCGCTCGCAATGACATAATGGATATTATGCTCCGCAATGACAGTATGAATATTATGCTCCTCTTGCCAATACGTTGTAGTGCATATTTCCCTTAAGCGGGCCGATGAGGGCATCGCCTCCTCACAAAATAAACGTAACATGCCGCAAGGCCAGTATCACCACAGCAATCAGGCAAGAAACAGAAAATATATTCAAGGCCTTTTTCCGGCTGTTTAAAAGGACCTCGCTCGACCAGATAAATACCACCATGCCACCTGCCACAGTCCCTAAATGCCATAGCCGCACCTGCTCCACAGGTAAGAATGGCACACCAACGACCAAAAGCAAAATCAGATAATCGAGAGGCGTTGTCTCTAAAAATTTGAACCGGGTTGCTATAAGGTAGATCATGACACCCCCGGCAAGGCTTCCCCACAGGATATAATGAAATAATTGCTGCGAAAATGGGAGCCCAAAAATATTGCCCCCTTGAGAATTCAACAGAAGAAACATTGCAAGGACATACGATGTGAATCTGAAAAGGATTCGGAATGCCCTCTCGCTGATGAAAAAAGCCCCTATTGTGACCAGGAAAATAATGAACAGGACTATGTTTCCTTGTAACGTTTTCAGGGGCGCGAAGGCAGCGAGCCATATCAAACCTAAGGGTAGGACAATCTTTATGTAATTCAAGGAAACGTTTTCCAGTGCGCTAGATACTTTATCTCTCCTGTTTTCATTCCACAACCTGTCTGTTCCCAGCCCTGTCTTGAACCTCCAGCCTGCTCGATACGTTAAGTAGAAAAAGAGCAAAACCGCTATTACTATAGTTAAGCAGGTAATCACAATACAGGGTTCCGTGTAATACCTGAACTGGACACTCAAAAAGAGCAAAAGGGCCTGAATGAGATAGATCAGGATCACCGCATCCTTTTGTGAGAACCCGATTTTAAGCAATTGGTAATGAAAATGTTTCGTATCAGCCTTGAAAGGTGATTCTCCCCGCATAATCCGCTCTCCCATGACAGTAAGTGTATCCATAATGGGAAGTCCCAAGATTAGTAATGGAAGACACTTTGCGATCGGGGTGCTTTGAGCTTGTGTCAGATATATGCCAAGCACAGCAGCGCTAAAACCAAGGAATTGAGAACCGGTATCCCCCATAAATACAATTGCAGGAAAGGAATTATACCTCAAAAACGCAAGAAGAGCGCCAAGTATGGCCAGGCAACAGATCATGATGGATGTATTTCCATCCAGGTAGGCAAGTATTGCTAAACATAAAAATATGAAGATACATATGCCTCCTGCCAGGCCGTCGAGCCCGTCTGCCAGGTTGATCGCATTTGTGATCCCTAAGATAAAGAAAAAGGTCAAAGGCAGGGCCAGGTAGTACGGCAGGATGATTTCTCCTGATGTCGTCCATATACCGAGATTGGTTATAAAGGTCTGCCCTACAGCCATTATTACAATAGTAGCCAGGACCTGCCCCAGCAGTTTTTTCTTATAATTCAGGCCGATCAAATCATCTAAAACCCCGAAGACAAATAATATCCCTATTGCACCCAGAAACGCCCTGAACTCACCTGCCATCGGGACCCAGATCAGGATTGGGACCACAGTGCCTACAATAATCCCTACCCCTCCGATCCTGGGGATTGGCCTTTTGTGAATCTTGCGGGAATCAGGGATATCCACCATATTCACATGGTCGGCCAACCTGGATAGGGGCGGGATCAGCACCACTGTGATATAAAACGAAATCAATATTGAAAAGAGATAAAACATAACGGATTATAAATGTCCGTTGTTAGTAGTCAGTAGTCCGTTGCAAAGATCTTCAACACTGCAATGACTATTAAGCACTCCCATATATGCCTTTACGTATCCGCATGCAGAGAAGCCACATCTTTTTATCAACAACCAACAAAAGACCAAGAGCATCATTAATTCATCTGCTTTCTGCTCTATTCCCAATTGAATTGATGTAAGCACTTAATTTGGGGGTTAACTCTTCAATCAATTTCTGAAATGAAACGACTTCCGTCTCAGTCAAAAGGCTTCTTTTGTAAGCCCTTCTAAGCCAATATTTTACCTCAAACAAAGAACCCCTCGCAATCTTAACAAATCTCCGGTTGTCGGCAAAACTACCGCGGCCTGTTCCTTCAGCGATATTAGCACCAATACTGTCTGCAGAATTAATCAATTGCTTCCCAAGAGTATCCTGCGATAGCCGATCCCATTTTCTAACAACTTCCCAGGCAAGGTCTGCTATCTCTTCTGCCAATCGATAAACACGAAGATTTTCAAATCCTGTCCTGGCCATTAAGTACTTACCTGCCACATTTCTTTATTAACAACCAACAACGAACAACTGACAACTGACTACTTCATTTTCTTCCCCGGGATGAACTCCGTAAGCGCCGGCATGATCTTTTGTGTGAATTCAGCAAGCCTGCCGTCTGCATCACGAAGGTCTTCAAACCCATACACAGGGGTAATAAGGCGCACGAGTGCGCCATCTGTCCTTTGTTTGGTAAGTGCATCCCAGAATGCAAAAATCTTAAGCTGATAGGCATTGGTAAGGATGCGCCCCCTCTGAAGGAAAAAATAGTAAGAAAGCTGCCTTTGATCCCATTTCTCCATAAATGCGCGATTCACCTTCATAACTCCCCCTGAATATCCCGGGATGGGAAGATTAGCAGCTCCTGCCTGCTTGAAGACCCAACCACTCCCTGGCAGACATGTGGCAGGGCTATGAATGGATTCTCCTTTTCGCTGACTTTCATAATATGCAATATAGAAGTTGACATTCTTGCCTTTAGGATCTCGATAGTCAATAATCACATAATCACTTAAATCCAGCGCATCTATATACATCTGGTCCATGGGCTCGCGTATCCCCTTCCACTTTCCCACCTCAAGCGGGAATTGGGAAAGAGACCTTGTAATAGGTATGTTCTCACGGAAATTGACACCCTGAGACAAAGCTATGGTAGCGCCTATTAATACAACTGCCACAAAAAATTTATACCAGGTTGCAACTATGTCATTGCGAGAAGACTGTTCCGCTGAGGCGGGCAATCTCAGCCCTGGGGTGCTATATCCCTCCGGCAAGTCTTTATCATTATGTAATGCCCTGCCCTTAACCCTGATTTTAGAAAGCACCCACACCTCAGCAAGGAGGATAGCCAAAGAGAACATAAATATAAACCATCCGGAAAAACCATGGAAAAAGCCTTCAGCCACCTTAGGAGACCATGCCTCATAGAGAATACCTGTTATGGCTATGCGAAGGCTGTTTGAGACAATGGCTATAGGCACTGTGGAGATCACAAGAATGGCCCGTTTCCAAAGGGCTGATTTGTAAAAATAGGCTACAAGGAGCCCCAGGATAACAAGCGAAATTAGATAACGAAGCCCGCTGCATGCCTCAACCACCTGAAGCTGAGTGATCCCCAAATCAATCACATTCCCTTCCTGATAGACTGACATGCCATAGAGCTGCATTATTGCCACACCAAGTTTTGAGGAGATAAGCTGGAGCTTAACCGAGATCTTGCCGTGAATAAAATAAGGAAGAGGAAACATGGTTAAGATCATGATAAGCGCAAAGGAGATAGTCTTGACCTTCTTCCACCCCAGATGCAGCCAGCAAAGGCCAATAACTACAAGCCAGAATGACATGTATAACGTAAAGTATTCTCCGCCCAGATCGCCTAACCAGAAAAACACAATCCCTAAGCCCAGGGGAAACAAGCCTGCCCAGGATGGCTTTGAGCGCACATCTCTCAGCCTTTGCCTTTTATCCCATATAAGGTAGGCAATCACAAATGGCATGAGATAACAGTAGCTGTAATCAGCCCTTCCCCACCCTGAGATCAGAACAGTAAAGGTAGACCAATACAACCCGAGGATCAAAAGCCCATAACATACAGCCTTGATCCAGCCTGCTGAGTGAACCGCTGATGTAGTTTTCAAATTATTTCCCTCCAAAACATGATTGGTTTTACTAATGTTGTTGATGCTTTCGTAAAAAGCTCCGCTATGCCGACACATCGGCATTATAATTGGAAGTAACTTGCATAACGTGTCGTTTCGAACATCTCAATAACTTGTCATTTCGAACGAATGTGAGAAATCTTAGATTTCTCGTCGTTGCACTCCTCGAAATGACTGGATTCCGGCTTCCGCCGGAATGACACCTTTTGATGACATCCCCTTACGTAATTCCCCCTTTGAAGGGGGTTAAAGGGGATGTTACCCTTACGTAATTCCCCCTTTGAAGGGGGCTAGGGGGATGTTACCCCTTTGGCCCGATGAGGGCAAAAGGCCCCTACATTTTCCAAAAAACTATCTTTCATCTATTGTCTTTAATCTTTCGT
>JAYEFR010000037.1:0-4664 GCA_034716155.1 Thermodesulfobacteriota bacterium | reverse complement strand
AAACTGGCCATCTCATTATAATCTGGGAGTTGCCTGGTATGAGAAAGAAAAATTTGATGATGCTGTTTTGCAATTTGAGCAAGTTCTAAAAATCAAACCGGACCACGCCGGTACCAGAAATAATCTGGCAAATATTTTATTTGATCGCGGACAGTTTAAGGAAGCAACTCTTCAACTAAAAGAAGCGCTTAGATATAAACCTCACGATGCTGATATTTGTAACAACTTAGCTGTTGTTCTCGTATCACAGAAAAAATTTAAAGAGGCAGCTTCCCTTTTTAAACAAGCCATTAGGATCAATAGCGAATATGCTGATGCGCACTTCAACCTTGGAAGCCTTTTAGCAAGACAGGGAAAATTTAAATCAGCAGGCAGACATTGTGCAGAAGCAATTAGAATTAAGCCCGACTATGCTGAAGCATATTATCAAATCGGCAATATTCTGACTCAGCAGGGGAAATTAAAGGAGGCTAATATATTTTTTTCAAAGGGAATACAATTAAATCCCAATTATATTGACGGTTGCAAACAGGTTGTTCGTTCTCATCTTAAAGGAAAAGCAAGATGATTGTTTGCAAGAAATGCCCCCGATTAAAATTTGCTGTGTGCCTTTTTTTGGTTGTGATAATTCTTGCTGCCTACTGGCAACTACCAGGTCACGGATTTTTAGCATTTGATGACAATGAATATATTACGCAAAATTTTCATTTATATGATGGAATTACCCACGAAAGCATTGCATGGGCTTTTAGTATCACAGATATTGCATATTGGCATCCGGTAACATGGCTGTCTCATATGCTGGATTTCCAGCTATTTGGGTTAAACCCGGGCATGCATCATCTGACAAATCTTTTTCTTCATGTCGCAAACGCTTTATTGCTTTTCATTATCCTTAACAACACAACCGGTTCACTTTGGAAGAGCGCCTTTGTGGCTGCCATCTTCGCGCTGCATCCCATGAATGTGGAATCGGTTTCATGGGCATCGGAACGTAAGAATGTTCTGAGTACCTTTTTCTGGATGCTAACTATATTGGCTTACGTCCGTTACGCTGAACGGTCTAGTTTCTATAGATATCTGCTTATTTTATTTGTCTTTGTATTGGGCCTCATGTCTAAACCGATGCTTGTGACTTTGCCGTTTGTACTTCTTTTGTTGGATTATTGGCCGCTTTGCCGCTTTAAATTAGCTCAATGCGATGACTATATCCAGGGCCCAAGACAGTCCGACAATTTCAGCTTTCAAAAGTTCTCCGTCTTTTATCTTGTCTTAGAAAAAATTCCTCTTCTTTTACTTTCAGCTTTTACTATCTATTTGTCCTCATTATCGGTTCAGCGCCTTGACATTGTAATATCAACGGAAACCGTTCCGATGAACCTCCGGATAACCAACGCCTTGATTTCCTATCTGAGCTACATAAAAAAAATGATCTGGCCGCTGGACTTGATAATTTATTATCCGTATCCAGAATCTTTGCCAATATGGCAGGCCGCAGGAGCCGGTTTGTTGTTGATATTCGCGTCTGTCCTGGTGTTTTGGGTGGGAAGGACAATGCCCTATCTTCTGGTAGGTTGGTTGTGGTACCTCGGAACCCTTGTGCCGGTCATCGGGTTAATGCAGGCCGGGCTATGGCCGGCCATTGCAGATCGATTTGCTTATGTGCCTCTCATCGGCCTGTTTATTATTATTGCATGGGCTGTTCCAGAGTGTTTGACGCGATGGCGATATAGAAAGATAGCTTTAGCCACAATAACAGGTATGCTTATTTCAATCCTCATGACAATTACCTGGATACAGGTAGGATATTGGTCAAGTAGCATTAAGCTGTTTGAACATGCTCTTGATGTGACACCCGACAACTCTGTAGCTTACCAAAAACTGTGCGAAATTTTGGCAGATCAAAGTAAGCCTGCTGAAGCTCTTAAATATTATTCAGAAGTATTGCGTTTAAACCCAGGCTATGTAAAAGCCCATAATAACATTGGTAACATACTGGTCAGTCAGGGAAATGATAAAGCAGCCATTTATCATTATAATGAAGCTCTCAGAATAGATTCAGATTATGCTGGAGCATATTACAACCTGGGAAAGATTTTCGCCAATCATGGAAAGACCAAGGATGCGATACTTCATTTTCAAAAAGCATTACAAAATGATCCGGATATGACACAAGCTTTATACAATCTGTCGTGGATCAGGGCCACGAGTGAAGATGAAAAATTTAGAAACGGCATTGAAGCGATTAAACTGGCAGAAAAATTATGTAAACTTCAAAATTACAGTCAACCTTTGTCTCTGGATGCACTTGCTGCAGCTTATGCAGAGGCAGGAAGGTTTAAAGAGGCTGTTTTAACAGCTAAGAAAGGGCTTGAACTGGCCTTGGAAATGGGCCCACAAGAGCTGGCTCTGAGTTTGGAAAAGAGACTAAAGTTATATCAAACAGGGCGTCCTTATCAAGATGCTTGTAAAAAGATGCTGGAAACCGGTATATGAATCCAACTATCATGCGATATGGGATATTCGGATAAAATATTTTTGTTCTCTCTTATTTATTTGTAATAGGCAAATGTAGATGACGAAAACTGCAACAGTTTATCAGCAAACAAGGCGCACACATTGGGACGGTGTTGCACGTGAAATTGATTCTATGAATTCCTGGGGTGATTATTATCACAAAAGGATAGCTCAGATATATAAGTTTTTAGTAGCGCCCGGACAACGTGTGATTGAATGTGGCTGTGCAACTGGTGATTTGCTTGCCGATCTTAAACCGGCATTAGGGGTCGGGGTGGATTTTTCCAAAGAGATGCTTAGGCATGCATATCAACGCCATCCTGAACTTAACTTCATACAGTGTGACATCCATGATCTTTGTCTAAACAATACATTTGACATGATCATTCTATCGGATCTGGTGAACGACCTATGGGACGTACAAACTGTTTTCAGACAAATCTCACGACTATCTTCCAATAGCACACGGATTATCATTAATACCTACAGTAGGGTATGGGAGTTGCCGCTAAAGCTGGCTCAGCGATTAGGAATAAGAAGGCCAACACTGACTCAGAACTGGTTAACGATACAGGATATCACCGGTCTGCTTGATCTGGCCGACTTTGAAGTTATTCGCAATTGGGGAGAGGTTCTTTGGCCTTTGCATTTGCCAGTAGTGAGTGATTTCTTAAATCGAATTGTCGCAAAGATATGGCCGTTCCATTATTTTATACTGACGAATTTCATCATTGCCCGACGTCGCCCAAATTCTTTGCCCCTAAGTAGAAAAGCGTCCGTATCTGTTATTGTACCGACGCGTAATGAGGCCGGTAATATTGATAACATTTTTACCCGTGTTCCAAAGATGGGCAGGAGGACTGAACTTGTATTTGTTGAGGGGCACTCCGAAGATAATACATATAAAGCTATTGAAAGAGGGATGCTTGAACATCCGGAACGGTCATGCAAACTATTCCGACAAAGTGGAACAGGAAAAGGGGATGCAGTTCGACTGGGCTTTGACCGGGCAAGCGGCGAAATACTGATGATATTAGATGCTGATCTGACTGTATCTCCTGAGGTTTTACCTCGATTTTATGATGCATTATGTTCAGGTAAAGGTGAATTTGTTAATGGCGTTAGATTGGTCTATCCCATGGAAGAAGAGGCGATGCGTTATCTGAATCTTTTGGGAAATAAATTTTTTAGTCTTGCATTTTCGTGGTTGCTTGGCCAACCAATAAAAGATACCCTTTGCGGCACGAAGGTGTTGTGGAAGAGCGACTACGAAAGAATCGCTAAAAACCGAGCCTATTTGGGGGAGTTTGATCCTTTTGGGGACTTTGATTTGTTGTTTGGCGCAGCCAAGCTGAATTTAAAAATCATGGAGGTGCCCATTCGATATGGCGAGCGTAAATACGGAGACACAAACATTCAGCGCTGGAAGCACGGTTTGCTTTTACTACGAATGGTACTGTTTGCTTTACGGAGGATAAAATTTGTATGAGAACCAAACTCTCTGTATGTATAGTCGTCAGGCGGTGTATGACATGACAAAAATTCGTGCCGCCAACGAGATTTTGCATGGTAAAAAGCTGATACAGACCGATCCAGAACAGGTTTGGGGCTGGAGTACACTGGCAGGACAGATTCGGGCGCTTCGACGGGCTAAATTGATTATATCAGGAGCGAGGCTTATGCCAGAGCTTCGTGTACTGGAAATCGGTTGTGGCACTGGTAATTTTACCGAACTATTTGCTAAAACAGGCGTTTCCATGGTTGCTGTGGATATCTCTCATGATCTGCTTGAAATTGCACGGGCCAGGAATCTGATTCCAGAAAGAGTACAATTCCTGAAAAAGCGATTTGAGGACTGTGATGTGGATGGCCCATTTGATGCGATAATAGGTTCATCAATACTGCATCATTTGGATGTTGAATTGTCTTTGATCAAGATTTACGAGTTGCTCAAGCCGGGCGGAATTATGAGTTTTGCTGAGCCAAACATATTAAATCCCCAGATCTTTATACAGAAAAATATACCATGGTTAAAAAAACGGCTTGGGGATTCACCGGATGAAACAGCATTTGTACGCTGGATACTTCACAGGCATTTATTAAAGGCAGGGTTTGAGAAAATAGAAATTACACCTTTTGACTGGCTC
>JAYEFR010000036.1:0-4664 GCA_034716155.1 Thermodesulfobacteriota bacterium | reverse complement strand
AAATGAGCCTTTGCGTATACCTATGATCATTTATACTTACTTGGCCTTTCTTGGCGCCAAATGTTATCATACACACATGCCAGGGATAACCTCAAAAGAACTAAAAAAACGCATAGAAATAATAGCGGAACGTATGCAAAGGTGCGATTTGTGTCCGCGCGAGTGTGGGGTAAACCGGTTTAAGGGCGAAAAAGGGGTATGTCTTACAGGAACAAATGCTGTGGTAAGCAGCTTTGGCCCTCACTTTGGTGAAGAGAATGTCCTGGTTGGGGCAGGCGGATCAGGTACTATATTCTTTACACACTGTAATTTAGGGTGTGTCTTCTGTCAGAATTGGGACGTAAGCCATCTTGGCATTGGAGAAGTAGCAGGACAGGAAGAGCTGGCCGGTTTTATGCTCTCTCTTCAGGATGCCGGATGCGAAAATATCAACCTTGTATCCCCTACCCACGTAATATACCCTATTCTAAAGGCACTTGATATCGCATGGGCAAAAGGTCTTAGCCTGCCTATAGTGTACAATACAGGAGGATATGACAAGCCTGATGTTATAAGGCTCTTGGACGGCATTATTGATATCTATATGCCTGACATAAAGTTCGCTTCTTCATCAAAGGCCAAGGCATATTGCAGGGCAGAAGACTATCCATACTGGAATAAGCTATCAGTAGCACAGATGCACTCTCAGGTTGGTGACCTGGAAACAGACAACAAAGGCATCGCCCAAAAAGGACTGCTTATACGGCATCTTGTCATGCCAGGGTGTCCGGAAGATACTGAAGAGATACTTAAGTTTATCAAAGATAAGATATCTGATAACACATATATCAATATCATGGGACAATACAGACCCATGGGTAATGCAAAAAGCCACCCTGAGATTAACAGACGGCCTACTTATGAAGAAATATATCAATCTAAAGAAAAAGCCTCCAGCATAGGGTTAAGGAGACTGAATCAATAAAAAAACAAATTCTCCCACAGACCGCACAGGACTTGATCCTGTGTGTTTTATTGTGTGAATGTGTCTTAGGGATAAGTGTGTTATACTTAGCATGTGATCCGCCCATAGACGGATTGACCTAATCAAAGGTGTCCTTTGAAAGGGCGAGAATTGACAAAGATTACATTATGGAGATGATTTAAAAATAGGAATGTCGGTATGAGTAAAGTTGGAATTATCGGAGTCGGGCAGAGTGTGTTTTGTAGGAGATACCCAGGTTCTTTGAGGGAGCTGGTCTTTGAAGGTTACAAAGAGGCAATGGAAGGTGACCGGATCACTAATAGCGATATTGATGCAACAATTGTTTGCTCGGCTCCTGAATACGATAAGCAGCGATCCCCAGCAGGTGTTATTGCCGAGTATCTGGGGTTGAATCCTCAACCAACCTTCTATATCGAATCTCTTTGCTCTTCGTCTAGCACAGGGGTTCGCTTAGCCTATTCGCTGGTCAAATCAGGCCTGCATGATGTTGTTATGGTCATTGGCTTTCAGATAATGTCTCAGATCACCTCTGCTGAATCCCAGGAAAGAATGGGCAGAGGTGCCGATATCCAGTGGGAATCACCATTTGGCACTATGATGCCGGCATACTATGCAATGCATGCACGGGCACATATGGCCGGATACGGGACAACATTGGAAGACCTGGCCCTAATACGGGTGAAGGCCGCTACATACGGCCAACTCAATAAGAAGGCTGTGTACCGCAGACCTGTGACATTAGAGATGTTCAGTGATCCGGAAAATTTTATAAGCGGGACTGTTGCAAGCCCGCTTCGTGGAGGAGACTGTTGTGCAAACGCAGATGGCAGTTCTTGTGTTATTATACCCGGCGAAGAAAAGGCAACGGCATTGTGTGAGAACCCAATATGGATTTTAGGCCTGGGCGCTGCTTCAGCCCCGGTTAATATGGCTGCTCGTGACCAGCTTTCAGGCCTGAGCGCCGGTATAGAAGCAGGCAGACAGGCCTATAAAATGGCCGGCATGACACCAAAACACATCGACATAGCAGAAGTTCACGACTGCTTTACCATTGCAGAAATAATGGCCTATGAGAATCTTGGCTTTGCCGAACCTGGCAGCGGCAGGGAATTAATACGAGCCAAGGAGACTTACAAAGAGGGCAGTATTCCCGTAAACGTCGACGGCGGCCTTCTCTCGAAGGGCCATCCGGTCGGAGCAACGGGCGGTTCGCAAATCAGGACAATCGTAAAACAGTTACGAGGTGAGGCCAAAGACATACAAGTAAAAGACCCTGCTATTGGTTTGGTTCATAATATAGGTGGCGTTGGCCTGTATGGAAATGTTACAATCCTGGAAAGAGAATAATCATGCCAGAAAAAGAAATAGACAATCGCTTCAGTAAGTTTGGCACTGTTAGTTTCGCCGGTTTAACGCATGTTAATGATTTTATTGACTATCTGGATAAAGGCAAGGTGATGGGGACCAAATGCAAGGATTGCGGGCAATACTTCTTTCCTCCCCGGGCAGATTGTTATGCTTGTCTGGCCGGTAATATGGAGTGGTTTGAAGTAACAGGAACGGGGAAGCTGATCTCTTATAGCACTCTCAGATATGCACCAGCCGGCTTTGCAGAAGACTTGCCCTATACCATCGCCTTATTGGACTATAATGATTATAAGGTGTTCGGACGTATAGATTCTTCAATACCTGTTGAAGAACTGTCAGTCGGTATGGAGATGACAACTGTAGCGAGTAAAACGGCCAATGGTCAATTAATATATGTATTTCAGAAGCCATGATAGTCATTTTTAGATATGGCCACATCCGGGCCTATCTATAAATTTTATATTAAAGGAGCCAATTATGGATTTCGGATTGTCGGAAGAACTAATCATGCTGCGAGACACGGTGAAAGCATTTGCAGCGGAAAAGATAGCGCCCAATGCAAACGAATGGGACGTGCAACACTATTTCCCTTATGAGGAAGTAGTGAAGCCCATGGGCGAGCTGGGGCTGTTTGGTACAGTGATACCTGAGGAGTACGGCGGCAACGGCATGGGCTGGCTTGCAGCGATGATCATCACCGAGGAGATAGCCCGTGCGTCCAGTTCGTTGAGGGTACAGATAAATATGCAAGAGCTGGGATGCGCCTACACGATCTATCGATACGGCTCAGAAGAGTTGAAAAAGCAATATATCCCAAAACTGGTGAGCGCCGAGTTATTGGGGGCCTTTGCGATTACGGAGCCTCAGGCAGGCTCTGATGTAATGGGCATAAAATCCATTGCAGAGGACAAAGGAGACTACTGGCTCATCAACGGTCAAAAGACATGGGTCTCGAATGCGCCCATTGGCGGCATCAATATCTTTTATGCCTATACGGATCGGTCCAAAGGCGGCAAGGGGTTATCTGCCTTTGTCGTTGACCTGAAGAACTTCAACGGCATTACGGTGACGGATCTGGATAAGATGGGGTCCCGATCATCCCCCACGGGAGAGATCATCCTGGAAAACACAAAGGTGCCGAAGGATCACATACTGGGTAAAGCCGGAGACGGGGCGCGGATTGTATTCGGCTCCTTGGCGCAGAGCCGTCTTTCGGCGGCGGCGGGCGGAGTTGGCCTGGCCCAGGCCTGCCTTGACGTGGTTACCAAATATGCCATGGAGCGGGAGCAGTTCGGCCAGCCGATCGGGAAGTTTCAGATGAATCAGTCCCTGATTGCCGAGATGGTAGCAGAGATCGAGGCTGTACGTCTTACCGTATACAAGGCAGCCTGGCAAAAAGATCAAGGCGACCTCGGCAACAACCTTGAAGTGGCCACGGCAAAGTACCTTGCCGGCGAACTTGCCTACAAGTGCTCGCAGTATGCTATGCGGATCCTGGGAGCCTATGGCTACTCCACGGAATATCCCGTGGCACGGTACTTCAGGGATGCGCCCACATACGCCATGGTGGAAGGGTCGGCAAACATCTGCAAATTTATCATAGCCCAGGATCAGCTGGGTATTCGGAAGGCAAACCGTTAAGCGCTCTTGCCTTTAAGTGATGGATGCTATACACCGTATACGGGACAGGGGCGTTTCTGTTCCTTTATATGAAAATAGTTGTCAGTTGTCAGTGGTATATTGGAAGGTGATCATCCTATTTGGAGGTTTTACAACGGACAACGAGCAACAAACTACTGACAGGTATAAGAACTAAAAGACCACTCATGGCTACATATATTTTTATACTTGGTTGTGAGCGTGGATCGCTCATGAAGATTTATACCAGTGGTCTAAGACAGGAGAAAGGAGTTTTATCATGATACCCTTTTTAAAAATGAATGACTTTGGTAAGCCTCTTCGCCCTGCGCATATGGAGCGCATGAAGGAGAACATCGAGAAGATTGAAGTTGTGATGCGGGAGATAGAGGCTGAGGAGCAGCGGATCAAGGACGTGGGCATTCCTGCTGAGAAGATTCACAGCCGTGGACAGATGACAGTCTGGGAACGGATTGAATATATCGTTGATCCGGGCACCTTCTGCCCATTGCACACCATCTTTGATCCCGAGCACGAGGAGTCCGGCAGCACTGGTGTTGTAGACGGCCTTGCCAGGATCAATGGCAGGTGGTGCATGTTGATTGGATTCAACAACAAGTGGATTGCCGGGGCCTGGATTGCGGGACAGGCAGAGAACAATCTTCGGGTGACG
>JAYEFR010000035.1:11570-22961 GCA_034716155.1 Thermodesulfobacteriota bacterium | reverse complement strand
ATAAGGTTTATAAATGAATAACCATTCATAAAAAGGAGGGTAATTATGGCTAGTTTATGGTTTGATGAAAGGGATGCGAAGTTTTTAATGTATGAGATCTTTAACCTTCAAGATCTGCTGGAAAAGCCACCATTTGAAGACCATTCCCAAGATATGGTAGACATGGTGTTAACAGAGGCTCTAAAGTTAGTAGAGAATGAGGTTGCACCAACATATCCTGACGAGGTCCAAGGGAAAGCCGTTGAGGCGGTATTCAAGGATGGTAAGGTCTATGTACCCGAGGTATATCACAGGCTCTGGCAGCTCTATTATGAAGGCGGATGGGGGACATTATCAGACAGCCCTGAAGTTGGCGGACAAGGTTTTCCTATGACTGTAGATGGTCTTGGGATGAATATGTTTACAGCTGCCAATATGGCCTTCATAATGTATCCTGGGCTTACTCATGGTGCTGCAAAGCTGGTAGAGGTCTTCGGTACTGAAGAGCAAAAAAAGACCTATCTGGAAAACATGTATACAGGCAAATGGGCAGGGACAATGTGCCTAACAGAGGCCGGGGCAGGCTCTGATGTAGGTGCACTAAAGACAACGGCAAAAAGAAACCCTGACGGCACATTTTCTATTACAGGGACAAAGCAGTTTATCTCTGCAGGCGATCATGACCTGACAGAAAATATTATACATCCTGTTCTGGCCAGGATTGAAGGTGATCTTCCTGGGACAAAAGGGATATCAATATTTATCGTGCCCAAGTATAAATTAAACCCTGATGGCACAACAAGTGACGAACTAAATGATGTAATTACAGGTAATATCGAGGGCAAGATGGGTATTCACGGTAACTCTACATGTACCCTGAACTTTGGTGAAAACGGCAACTGCGTTGGTTATCTCCTGGGTGAAGAGCGAAAAGGTATGCGTATCATGTTCACTATGATGAATGATGCTCGTCTTGAGGTAGGTATGCAAGGCCTGGGACATGCCTGTGCTTCATATCTCCATGCCCTTGATTATTCAAAAGAAAGGCTCCAAGGCTCTGACATCATGCATATGAGAGATCCGGAGGCCCCAAAAGTTCCTATAATACAGCATCCAGATGTCAGGAGGATGTTACTCTATATGAAATCTCTGGCCGAGGGCATGAGGGCATTGAATATCTTCACATTCTACTGCATGGATAAAGTTGCTGCTGCAACTACTGAAGAAGAGAAAGATAAGTGGCAAGGTTACATCGAACTCCTCACCCCGATTTGTAAATCATACTGCTCTGATATGGGATTCAGGGTAACAGAGGTAGGTATTCAGGTCCTTGGTGGATACGGCTACTGCAGGGAATATCCAATGGAACAGATGCTGCGAGATCAAAAGATCTCTTCAATCTATGAAGGAACCAACGGCATACAGGCCCTAGACCTTTTAGGCAGAAAATTGGGTATGAAGAAGGGGCTATACTTCATGAACCTCTTGGGCGAGACACAGGCCGCCATTGCTCAGGCAAAGGGTATCGATGAAATAAAAGAAGAGGCAAAGATTGTGGAAGATGCACTAAATGCCCTGGCAACGACCTCTATGGAGTTTTCCAACCTGATGAAATCCAATCCATTTGTGCCCCTTATCAATGCATATGATTTTCTCAACTGTATGGGAGATGCCCTGCTTGGTTGGTTCCATATATGGGAGGCTGGTGTTGCATGCAAGAAGCTAGAAGAGAGCCCCAGCGAAAAAGATGCTGCATTCTACAAGGGCAAGATCGAATCAGCAAAATTCTTTATCAACCGCACCACAGCGCTTGTACCTGCAAAGTGCGAGACCCTCAGAAAGATTGAGACGAGCGCCTTAGACATCCCTGAAGAGGGATTCTCTGGATAAAGGCCATTGCCGATTAAAAGGCAAAAGGATGAGTAAACCCTCCTCCTTTTGCCTGTATCTTTGCCTGCAGAAATTCATGGACTGCCCGGAATTTTGTCCGCTATAAGTAGAATATGGAGCAAGATCAAGACAATATTATTGTATATACAGATGGCGCATGTAGTAAAAATCCCGGCCCGGCAGGTATAGGGGCAATGCTTATGTGGAAAGACCACATCAAAGAGATCTCTGAATATATTGGAAAAGCTACCAATAACATAGCAGAGCTTAAGGCTATACTCAAGGCCCTTACATCTATAAAGAATAAGAACCTGCCGGTAATGCTATACACGGATTCAACCTATGCCATGGGTGTACTGAGCGGATGGAAGATACATGCCAATAAAACCCTGATAAAAGAGATAAAGAAAGAGATGAAACGGTTTAGCTCCTTGTCTATTCGCAAGGTGGAAGGACACTCAGGCCAGCCTGAAAACGAACGTGCAGATAAACTTGCCAAGGATGCTATAAAAGAGCATCTAAACATTCTTTAAGGCAAGCTTGCCCCTTCCCAACAGGTCATGAAGGTGCAGGACACCAACAAATCTTGATGCATCATCTACAACCACAAGGGTTGTGATGAGATGTTTTTCCATCATGTCCAGGGCATCTATAGCCAGTTTATCTTGTGATATCATCTTTGGGCTGGAGACCATAATATCTTTTGCACTGACAGTAGTCACCTTATCCTTATACTTCAGCATTGCCCTCCTGATGTCCCCGTCTGTGATAATGCCTTTTATATCCGAATGAGACCCAACCAATGTAATGCCTAAAGATTTCTCGGTCATCTCTTTTATAACATCTGCCACTTCTGTATCCAGTGATACAAAAGGCGCCTCTCCCCCCTTTATCATCAACTGCCCTATATTGCTCATCAACTGCCTGCCAAGCTCACCTGCCGGATGCAGCATTTTAAATGTATGAGAATCAAATCCTTTCATCTTAGATACAACAACAGCAATGGCATCTCCCATGGCCAATTGCGAAGTGGTGGACGTAGTGGGGGCAAGGCCCAAGTTACCTGCCTCCTCTTCTACATTACATGCCAGCGCTATATCTGATGCCCTTGCCAGCGGGGATTTTATATTGCCCGTAATAGCCACTACAGGTATACCTAAACCCTTTAGAGACGGTAACAAGTCTAAGATTTCCCTGGTCTTTCCACTATTAGACAGTATTAATGCCATATCCGTCGGCATTATTGCCCCGAGGTCCCCATGTACTCCATCTACAGGGTGCATAAAAAATGCAGGGGTACCGGTACTTACCATAGTAGAGGCAATCTTCCTTGCAATGATACCTGATTTCCCTACCCCTGTTACCATTACCCTCCCTTTCAGGTCTGCAATAATTTCAACAACCTTTGCAAAAGATGAATCTATCTGGTCTATGAGCCCATCTAACCCCTTGGCCTCAGCACATAGTATCTCTTTGCCCGCCTCAATTATCTCATCAATACTCATACAATCCTCCCGATAAGATCATAGTCTAAAGAGTCTGTACATTCCACATCACAAACAGACCCGAATCCGGCCTCTCCCTGATTTATTATCACGCACCCATCAACATCAGGCGCCTGGAAGGAGGCTCTGCCTTCTAATAACAGATCTGTCTCACTGTGATAGCCCTTTAAAAGGACCTTTAATTTCTTCCCAATAAGGCCTTTTAATTTATCCCTGGATATCTTCTGCTGTATGGACATTATCCTGCCTTTACGTTCAGCCTTTGCTGAATCCGGTATCTGCGGGTTCATATTGTAGCTTATTGTACCAGGCTCTGGTGAAAATTCAAATACACCTAAGTGGTCAATATATCCCTTTGATATAAATTCCTCTAATTCATAAAATGCATGCTCATCCTCCCCTGGATGCCCTACCATTACTGTAGATCTAATAGATATACCCTTATCCACGACCCTTTCTATAGCAGATTCCACCGCCGGTCTGCCACCCTTACGTGCCATGGCCTTTAAGACGTTATCTGATATATGCTGTATGGGCATATCAATGTAAGGACAAATCCCGGGATTATCCCTTATGATATCTATAAGCTCATCGGTTATAGATGCCGGATGCACATACATAATCCTTATCCATTCAGGACCTTGTACACCGGTAATCCTATTTAGCAACTCAACAAGACCTCCTGACTTACCCACGTCTCTGCCATAGCTCCCAATATCCTGGCCGATAAGGATTACCTCTCTGACACCTGAATCTGCCAAGCATTTAAACTCTTTTTCTACTATCTCTACAGGCTTGCTTATCAACTCACCTCTTAAAGATGGGATTAAACAGTAATTACAATGATTCGAGCACCCCTCACATACCTTTAGATACGCACTTGTTCCAGTGGACACAAACGACCTGGACACTACCCGCCCAAAATGCGGGGCCATGTATCTATCATTTAGATCATCTAATACATCAGGGATGGCATCATAGGTGCCCGGCCCTGCAAAAAGGCGCACGCCTGTAAGCTCTTTTAGCAACTCCTTTTTATAACGACTTACGAGACAGCCTGCACATATCACATCTTTGCCTTCATCCACCAATTCCAATATTACCTTTATTGACTCCTCAACGGCTGAACGCAAGAAGGCACATGTATTTACCACCACAATATCCGCATCTTGAGGATCTTCTGCAATCGCAAAGCCAGCGTGCAAAAATCTTTCGCAAATATACTCGGAATCCACAAGGTTTTTAGAGCACCCAAGGCTTATGATAGAAAATCTTTTCATATAAACTCCTTACGTCCGCACAGCAGACACAACCAAGAATGAAAATATGCTCGGACAAATTCCCCCTTTGAATCCCCTTAATTCCCCCTTTGAAAGGGTAGCGCCTCCTTAATTCCCCCTTTGAAGGGGTAGCGCCTCCTTAATTCCCCCTTTGAAGGGGGCCAGGGGGATGTCATTGGGGGTAACACCCCTCCCCCCCTCAAGGGGGGATTTTCTCCGACAGGCGCTAAAATATGCATTTCAATCCCCTAACCCCTGTTTTCATACAAATTCTATCCCTGCATGGCATATTTTCCTTAAGCGGGCCGATGAGGGCAAAAGGCCCTTACATTTTCCATAAAACTATTTTTTATCTTTTGTCTTTTTGCCTCTCGATTGGGTCAAGATTACTCATGATTTAAAAAACCTCTTAAAAATTGAAAATCTATCAATAAGATACTTATCAAGAAATCCATTGCCAACAATTACTATCACTTCTCCGTCTTTTGACCTCTTAAAAATCAGTTGAATCTAGTGGTAATCGTGAAGCTGGAACTTTTTTTGACTCTCAACTATTCTTAATCACCCAAAACTCAAAACCCAACACTTCTTTTACTCTTAACTCTTAACTCTTAACTCTTAACTCTTCAATGTTTGGAAGACCATTCGAGATACTTTCTGATTGAGTAAATGGCATCCTGGATAGTTGAATATACCGGAAGCCCTGCCTTTCTAAAGGAAGAAAATATGGATAATTTTACCTTCTCCATCTCAATATCATCCTCTGCGTATCTTGATAATACAGGGACTATTGGTTTACTCATGTCCTTTGCGGCCTCAATAATAGTATGTGTACCACTACCTATCTGATCTCTTTGAAAGGTGACGATAAAATCCACAAAAAAATAGGGGATAATAATATCAATACCTGCATCTTGATCCAATGCCTTCATGGTATGGGACATAATATCAAAGTCAAAGCCATAGGCGCCGAGATCTACAGGATTTGTAGTAGAGGTGTTAATATCACTGATCTTCTGACTGATCAATCTTTGTGTATCCTCTCTTAATTCCGGCAAAGACAACCCTCCAAGGGTTGCAAGATCAGCAAATGAAACCGAGTTGCCTCCCCCTGCGCCTAAAAAGCCAACCCGTGGGCCTTGAGGCGTTTTTCTACCTGTCCCTATCATGACAAGGTCCATCATCTGCTCTAGATTATCCACCAGAATACCTCCATGCTGGCGCACTGCAGATGCAAAGATCCGGTAATTACTTGACAGAGCCCCGGTATGGCTTGCTGCTGCCCGGGCACCCTGTTCCGTCATACCACCCTTCAAGATAATAACAGGCCTGGTTTTAGTTGCCGCCTTGAGCGCCATGAGAAAGGTCCCCGGACGTTTAAGGTCCTCGATATAACCGGCAATCAAGCGTATGTCTTCATCGCCTGCAAAGTATTCAAGATAGTCTTCCGCCCTGACATCTATCTGATTCCCGTAGGATACAACCTTATTCAGACCAATCTGACGCGAGCTGGCCATCCGGGTAAAGCTGCTCGTAACACCTCCTGATTGACCAAAAAATGCAACATCCCCTTTGGAGGTCTGCTTTATTGTGGGGTCAAAACTCACCCGCGCATCGGAACAATACACGCCTATACAATTCGGGCCGACAATCCTGGCCTCTCCCTTTCTCGCCTCTTTTACAAGCTCACCCTCATGGTCAATATTACCTGTCTCGCTAAAACCAGAGGTGTAAAAGTGTATGAATTTAACCTTTCTGCGCACCGCCGCCTCCATGACTTCTAAAGACTGCCTGGCAGGTACAACCGCTATCATCAGATCAATCCCATCAGGGAGATCATTTATTGATGGATAAACCCTTTGACCATCCATCTCCTCATATTTTGGATTGACCGGATAGAGATTTCCTTTGTATCCAATAATCTTTAATATCTGGAAATAAGGCAGCTTTCCCGCCTCTAATCTCGGTGAGGCACCAACTACAGCAATACTATCCGGATAGAATAACCTGTCAAGACCCATATATACCCTCCATTTCGTAGATGAATGTCCATTCATTTTATCACTGAAATGTCATTTTTGGTCAAGAACAAAGATCTGATCACCTTTGTTACAAATTTTTCACTTGCATTAACGCTTTATCGTATTATTGTTATTATTGTTATTATTGTTTTGAGACCTTTGCATAATACCCATATTGTCATTGCGAGCTTTAGCGAAGCAATCTCAAAGTGCCTGCAGAAAATGGGATTGCCACGTCGGCCTGCGGCCTCCTCTCAATGACAGTAGGGGCCTTTTGCCCTCATCGGCCCGCCAAAGGGAAATATGCCCTACAGGGGGGATTATAAATACTAAACTCTAAATCCGAAATACTAAACAAATTCAAATGACTAAAATAATAAATTCAAAACATACGAACCCAACTGGAATTCACGAGAATCTTTAAGGGCATTGTGGAAGAGGCGAAATAAGCCTAGATATTGTGATTTTGAATTTTGATATTGTTTAGGGATTAGAGATTAGGATTTAGGATTTTTCTACATTTTATGAATCCTCCGGAGATACCATTAAGCCTTAGATGCTGCCCCCTCAGGATTGGGCCTTGGTGCAAAATAGGTGTTTTTTATCCTGTAAAAACCTCGCATGAGGAAAGCAAGCGGCCTTCGGAAAGGATAGATATTCTTTGGGAAGAACGTCAGTTTATTGAATTTCTCGAAGCCCTCAATCATATTATCTGCATTCCAGCAGACCATTGCCCCTGTCTGATCAAACCCCCATGTATTGAATTTATTTGCCAGTTCTTCGGTGCGGAACACCGCCTCAAAATGCAGCGGCCCTGGCACTACAAGCGGCTTCATGCTCGCGGCCTCGCGAACCGCCATCGCAGCTACCTCTCTAAGCCTCTCTCTGCCTTCAATGAGGTACTTGATGCTTTTTTCACCTGATGTATAGGTCTCTTTGCGTTTGTCTACCACCACCGATTTTGCCCACGGAATAGCCTTTATGGCCTGCTCCACAGCAATATCTTCTCCTGAGACAAATCCTACTGGTACACCAAATTCACCTAGATATGCGCAGTAGATGTCTGCCTCGCACACAGGCCTTCCATTTAGTCTGACTTCAGAAAAGATGCCGTAATGAGTATGTGGAAAAAAGGCACCCTTAGTGCCGGATGCAGCATGGATCGCTACATAGAGAACCAGATCATAGTTTAAGACGTTGCCGAAAAACGTAGGCTGTATAAAGTGCCCTCCCACATAATTGGCCCTGGGGTCCAGCTTTTTGATGATACAGTTGAAACCGACCTCATGGGTATCCTTGACCGTAACCCTGTCTGCGCATGCGTCAAAGGCCCCCTTTATCACATGGTTGACATCTTCAGTCAGACACTCACGACCGTACTGCCACTCAGGGGTACCCATACGGCATTGACGCATACGCCAGATACCAAAGCTCCCTTCAATATCTGCGAAAATTCCAACGTGCATCTTTTTTCCCCCTTCCTTTAAATCTTAATCTTAAGGCCACACACCTTAATATCTTTGCTGTACTTGAATCTTTATCTCTTTTTCTTCTTGGCCTTTGCTATTTCACTGTCCCAGTATGCGTTTGCCATGGTCACATAGTCCTCAGGGGCCATCAGATCCTTGTCAAGGATACCCTGAGTCTCAGGTGAGACATGGCCCAGTTCTACTACTTCGCGACCTGCCTTTTTAGCTGCATCAAAATACCATTCAAAGGAACTTTCAAGCCCAGGCACAGAAAACATCTCCCCCATAGAGCGGAGGATGGTGGCCCTGAGTTTTAAGCCAGAGACGTCGGTAAAGACTCGGAAGGTCTCTACTAGGGCTGAAAAGTTGTTCTCCCCGGGAAAGCCACAATTTGAGATAAGCACAATACCTCGCATCGATGAATTCTTTTTGGGCTCCTTGTAGCGGGAAGGATGTGAATAATACTCACCTCGCATCAATATATGAGGGTCAGCAAAAGGCATGACGAAGCGATCCATAAAGTTTTTCATCAACCCGCTTACTGTAAAGATATACAGCGGGGTGGCGTAGATAACAATATCGGCACCGCGCATCTTCTCCAAGAGAATAGGCATATCATCCTTCTGTATGCACTTGCCAGGCGTCTTGGTCCAACAGGTGAAGCAACCAAGACAATAATTGATCTTAAAGTCTTTCAGGTAAACCGTCTCTGTCTCTGCCCCAGCCTGTCTTGCCCCAGAAAGAAATGGCTGTAAGATGCAATCAGTATTGCTGCGTTTGCCACGCGGGCTTCCATTAACTGCTACTATTCTCATCTTTATACCTCCCGATAAAGTTTTTGTCTACTGCACTGATACTTATTTTCCTCTGCGATCTCCAGCAACTCCATATACCATAGGGGTTGTCGGTCTGATCATCTCTTTTTATCATAAATTATCCTCCACGCCTCCCCCAGGGCTTGAGGGTGGATATAAAGACCATTGCAATGATCACACCCGCCTGGATAGTACCGAATATTGCATTCATTTGCAGGCAGTTAAGGTACTGGGTATTCTGTAAGGCAACAAGGCCTTGGTCCCTTGAAATGGCCGCCAATTTATTGCCCCATGGACCGAGCCAGAAGGTCCCGAATAAAATTGCGGAAACAGTGACGATCAGTTTGACGATAATCCAGCGATATTTGAAAAACCCCCAGTGAGTCTGCCAGCAAAGGAGCAGCCCGGTACCAAGACAACCAAGCGCTGAGGGTATAACGATGAAGTCGTCAATAATCTTTTTAGAGGCGTGAAATCCGTAGAGTTCACCACCGCTTATTGGATCCCCTTTCAAAAATAGGATGATCATCATGCTCATGATAGCGCCGATCCATGCGCACGAGAAAAAGCAATGAAGACCTTTCAGCCATAATCTCCCTTTTACCCCAAGCCTTTTCATCGCGCTATCTCCCGAGATTAAACTCAAAAACCATTAACTATAAAAGATATAATAACACGATTTTTATAAGATGCCCAAAATAAAAACCGACCCCAAAGGGGCCGATCTTGGTTTAACCCCTGCAAGGGGATGAAAATGCTTCGTCCCCAGCGCAAGAATTTTATGGAGTACTGGAGTAATGGAAATTTAAAAACCATCTCACCAGATGCGGGATTGCGTACACAAAGCAATGATAATTGCCCATCATCTTTTCAATACTCCATTACTCCAACAGTGCTAATCAGATTTTACCGGCAAAGCCTCTGAGCTTTGACCTGGCCCTGAAACCCGGATTTTCATTATTTAGAATAAAATGCCTTTGCAGGCCGCATGCAACGTGCTTAAGGAACGCCTTTTGACTTTATCGCAAATACTGCACGACCTACCTTTAGCCCTGCATCGGGAGATCCCTTCTCAAGACTTGCCATTGCATCTTCAATCAGGGTTTTCAAGTGTGAGTCATACATCCCCCAGGACTTAACGCAAGCAAGATACCCCTCATCTACATATCTGTGCAAAAGAAAATCTGCCTTTTCCAAAGGGGATAACCCCTGGTAGCCCTCAATTCTTTCAAGCATTGCCCGCCTTTTTTGAGATAGCATCCCCTTGACGGTAAATAAAGGGTTGGTCAGTTGAAGTGTCTCAAATGTGCAGTCAAAAGTAAGCCCTTCGATGAGCAAACGCAATTCTTCAACCATCTGATCCTCACCCGGCGCTGCAAATTCTCCTATTTCCCATCTTTCATACAAAGGTGCACACTCTAGGATAGCCAGACTTCTTACTCTTACCTCGGTTGGCCCTATCTCATTCAACACATTAATCGTGTCTGATATGTGCCTTTTGGCCAATCCTCTATTGCCACCAGACAACCCAGGCATCACAAAGGCGGCCATATTGAGTCCAGATGCCATAACCTTTTGCCCGCCTTCAATATGCTCTTTTTTTGTCACTCCTTTTTTCATGTAATCCAGCACATCATCGCATCCTGACTCGATGCCTATAAAGCACCAGGAAAGTCCTGCATCCTTCAATTCCCTCAGCTCTTCAAAAGACCTCATCTCACAGGTCTTTGCCCTGGCATAGCAGGTAACGGTATCAACCGTGGAAACGGTTTGCCTCAAGTATCTCAATACTTCGATGAGTTTTTTTGGTTTCATCACAAGGGCATTGGCATCCTGGAGAAACACCCTCGTTGCACCATAAGACAGCCAATTTGCAACGTTATTGAGGCTCTGCAAAGCACATAACTGTTCCTGTGTGAAATCCACGGGATATTCCCCGTAGATCTGAGGGTGACTCAGCATTACTTCCTGCAAAACTTCCCGCTGTATTCTTCCGTTAAGGCCAATCTCCCAGGAGGTGGTATCAAGCAGATTCCATATCCTGCACACTGCATCAATATCGCCTTTTATCTCATCAACATCTCTTGGGCTGAACCTTTTCCCCTTATACACAGGGCAGAACAGGCACCTGTTCCATGGGCAGTTACGGTTCACCCTCAATATCAGGGCATGTCCTTCGCCTATAGGCCCCATAGGGCCTATTTCCATCATGTAATCTTCAGGTCTTGGTACAGCCAAACTTTTTTACACCTTTCAACGGTAGTTACACAGCATGTACTGCACAACATAATACTACCATGTTTTCCGGTGATGACAATTATTTTTCCCTAAGCTTTATATGAAAGCAGGGATCAGGGATCAGTTTTCAGGGATGGATATTTTCGCAGCACGCAAAGAGGGATAGTGGAGTTCTTGAGCGGACTTTCCATCGC
>JAYEFR010000035.1:0-11470 GCA_034716155.1 Thermodesulfobacteriota bacterium | reverse complement strand
CATGAGTGTTTATATGAAAATAGTGAATAGACCTGGCACTTCGCGTTGTATCTAAATGTGGTGGATTTGTATTTGCCGGAAGTACGATATATTGTATAGAATTTCTATAAATTACATAGTAGGGTTAATTATAGATGCCGGAGGCCTATCAATGGTATGAACCCCAGTGCAAGCTTTTGCCTCTTATCCGGAGCAAGCTTGAGGGGAGATAAACCCAGGCCTTCTTGTCCGCCATAGCGGACGCGAAGGCGGATTGAAAGAGGCGACTCCGTTACTCCATGGGAGGATAAAATTATGTCAGGATTTGGTATTCGTGTAGAACAAAAAGGCCGCGTTGCAATCCTCACCCTTGACCGCCCGGAGAAAATGAACGCGTTCAATGAAGAAATGTGGTCTTCTCTCGATCAAGCCGTGTCAAAGCTTGAGAAAGAACTACCACGCGTAGTGGTGGTGACAGGCGCTGGGGATAAAGCCTTCAGTGCAGGGTTTGACATCAACCCTGACAATCCCCAGGTTTCGGGTCTCATAGATGCAGTCCAGAAGCACGACCGTGAACCAGTGGAAGTTCTTATCAGACGCATTCGCGGTACAGTGGATAGACTGGTAACTCTACCTGTCCCCATAATTGCTGCAATCAACGGAATTGCCTATGGAGGTGGAGCAGAGCTTGCAGCTCGATCTGACTTAAGGGTGATGGATCCTGATGCGATCATCAGTTTTTCTGAAGTCCGACTGGGGCTCATGACCGACTGGGGCGGCGGGGTAGCACTTACCCGGGTAGTCGGACCTGCAAAGGCCGCAGACCTGATCCTTACAGCACGTCAGGTCAAGGCTGATGAGGCCTTCAACCTTGGTCTTGTCAATCGGGTGAGCGCACCAGGCAAGGCACTCGATGAATCCATTGTTCTGGGCGAAATCATCGCAAAGAATGGGCCACGCGCTATACACAGTGCGCTTGCCTTGATCCGTAAGAGCGCTGACTTACCTCTCGAAGATGCCCTTGAATTTGAAACAGAACTGGCTGTGACCCTTATTGCATCCGGAGAATGCTACCATGGTATATCAGCATTTCTGTCAAAAAAGGAACCTGAGTTTCCCGACATATAGAAATTATCTATACCTCTGCTATTTGTATTGGGCCTCTATCTCTTCCTTATATTTATTAAGCACAACACGCCGTTTCAGTTTCATCGTCTGGGTCAGCATACCGTTTTTTAATGTAAAATTTTCGCTAATGTATATAAATTTCCTGGGGATCTCGTAACCACCATACTTACCCTTAAGGAAGGTAACGATCTTATTACTGATAAGGTCCTTTATTCCTTGTGCCCGGATTAATTCATCCGGATCTGTTGGCAGGTTATTCTCTCTTGCATACTTAGCTAAAACCGAGAAATCAGGTACAACCAAACAGATATTATACGGCCTGTTCTCACCATAGATCATGGCATTTTCTACATAATTTATGAGCTTTATATCCTCTTCCAGTGCCGCGGGGAATACAAACTTCCCATTTTCCAGTTTGAATTGTTCCTTGATCCTCCCTGTGATATGCAAATATCCATCCTCATCAAACCTGCCTCTATCTCCAGTCCTAAAACCACCATCTGCAGTCATAACCTCTTTAGTGCTCTCTGGTTTATTGTGATAGCCCTTCATCACATTTGGTCCATAAATTACGACTTCCCCATCGCTACTGCCTTCTTCGACAACAGATTTATCAATTGTGACCTTTACCTTTTCAATCGGTTTCCCAAATATTCCCCAATCTGTAGTCAAAGGATGCATTCATAGAAACTGCAGGCGATGTCTCGGTCAGGCCATAGCAATCATAGAGAGGAATCCCAACATCAAAGAAAAAATGGGCAATATCCGGGTTCATCATTGCACTGCCTGTCATGGAACCCAAGAGCCGCCCACCGAATCCATCACGAATCTTCTTAAATACAATCTTATCAGCAATCTTAAATTTCAGATTTGTAAGAAGACTTGACTGACCTTTTTCAGCCAGTTCTCGTCTCTTCTTGGCACTCTCCACCCCCATAACAAATAACCTTTTAGCCAGACCGCCCCTTTCATCCATCTTGGCCATAAGCCCATCATAAACCTTATTGAACACACGGGGAACCGCTATCAACCACGTAGGCCTTACCAAGGCCAGATCATCAAGGATTGTAGCTGTACTCTCCATAAACCCGATAGATCCTCCCAAGTAAATAATGGAATAGAGCTCTGCTGTCTGCCCGTAAGAATGTGCCCATGGTAAGATAGAAAGGCTTGCGCCCTCCCCCAAAAGTTCGGAAAGCTCCGGATACATCTTGAGGCCCGCATGGGAATTACTTGTAATATTACCGTGGGACAATAAGACACCCTTGGGGTCTCCTGTTGTACCCGAGGTATAAATCAACACGGCTATGTCATCCGGATCCGGATGAATTGCAGGAATCGGATGTCCTGCAAAGAAGATCAAAAAATCTTCCCTCACGCAAAGCCGCAAAGATCGCAAAGGAAAATAAAGAAGGATGATAAAAAAAGAAAGTACCTTTGCGTACTTGGCGTTCTTTGCATGAGAATGTTTTTCATCTTTCGTTGTGAGCACAGCTCATGCGCGTTTATATGAAAATAGGCACAAAGTTTTGTAGGGGCATTTTGCCCCTATCGGCCCGCTTAAGGGGAATATGCCCTACTTGTAATTAATGGGATTGCATATATTTTTTGCAAAAGAGGGGTGTAATCCTGCCAAGTTAGGTATATTATAGCGGATAAAAAATCCAAAAAGATAAAGGGGGATACCCATGAAAACCCAGAATATTAACCATGTAGACTCTATTTTCCTGGGTAAAAAAGATGCGCTCATAGTTGTGGATATGCAATACGATTTTATGCCTGGCGGCGCATTGCCGGTTGCCGATGGTAATACCATTATTGAAGGAATGAATGAGATGATACAGCTATTTAATGATAGCAGGCTTACTGTTGTAATGACCCAGGACTGGCACCCGCCTCGCCATCACTCATTTGCAAGCGCACATAAAGACAAAAGGCCATATGATCCGTACAACGCACCTGGAATAGGGCCTGTGCTCTGGCCCGATCATTGCGTACAAGGGACCAAAGGAGCTGAGATCCACAAGGATATGACGGCTCATCTTGCGCATGCCATTATAAGAAAAGGATACAATAAAGAGGTCGACAGCTATTCTGGTTTTTTAGAGAACGACAAAAAGACCGAGACAGGTCTTGATGGATACCTCAAGGGCAGGTCTATTGATAGAATATTTGTCTGCGGACTCGCTATGGACTACTGTGTATTCTTCACTGCATCAGATGGTGCCGACAAAGGCTATGCCGTCTATTACATCACCGATCTTACCAAGCCCGTTGGCTCGCCTGAGAATAGTATCTCTAATGCCTTTAAGACAATGGAGAAGAAAGGGGTGAGATTCATCAGGAGCCATGACATAAAGGCTGCTAAACTCCCTTAGCCGATTTAAACTTCAGTGCTGTCAAACAAATCTTTCTTTAATCATATCAAGATCCAGTGGGAGCAGTTTATCAGGGTCCTGATACAATGAAAGTGCTCCATTTGGGCAATGTTCCACACAAAGCTCACATCCCAGACATTCATCCTTATTGTACGTCCAGACCACATCTCTGACCTCAATCACATCAACAGGGCAGATGTCTGCACATGTGCCGCATGTCTTACATTTTTTTACATCATGCACAACTGAATAGCCTGATTGTGCACTTTGAGACAGGTTCGAATCAATCTTTTTGGTGATCTTCGATGCGATAAGGCTCACACAACTATCAGGATGACAGTTGCAGATGAGACCCGTACTCCCGCCTGTGGCAACCTTCATAAATACCTGGGTGATGTGACCTGTCTTTCTGAATCTCTTAATAATATTGAAAGCTTCTTCCTGGGTAATCTTTCTGGCATTGTAGTGCTGACAGTGCTCGAGCCAGAACGTGGAGAGATCTTTTCCCACGGCAATGCAGGAATTAATATCTCCTCTAACATTGCATGACTTCTTGCAGGGGCAGTCCATCACCGCGATATACTCAGGCTCTTTAAAGAGTATCTTTGTAGCGTACTTAAATGGTACAACCCTCTTGTTCTGCTCTGAAATAACCCTCACATCTTCGTTCAGTGTAAAAATCTTCTGCGTGTCACTTACTGATAGCACCTTTGCGTGATAACGATTGAATACGAAATCTCCTACTGATTTAAGTGGCTTAAACCACGTTAAATATTTTAAAAGGCCTAAAAACACGAGAACAACCTTGACGTATGGATAATAGAAAACAAAGTAGATATAGTTGTGAATGGCCCTGTCGACCCTCCATCCATGCTTTTTGATCATGACTTTTGTTGATTTCTTCACACCTTTCCCCCCCTCCTCTTCAGGCAGTGATCTCCCCTCTTTACTAATAAACCCTCATGAGCGATCCACACTCACAACCAACGATGAAAATATATGTTATTTTCTCCCCAAATGTAGAAAAACCCTAAATTCTAATCTCTAAGCCCTAAACAATATCAAAATTCAAAATCACAATATCTAGACTTATTTCGCCTCTTCCACAATGCCCTTAAAGATTCTCGTAACTTCCAGTTGGGTTCGTATGTTTTGAATTTATTATTTTAGTCATTTGAATTTGTTTAGTATTTCGGATTTAGAGTTTATTTATATCCCTCCTGTAGGGCATAGTTCCCTTTGGCGGGCCGATGAGGGCAAAAGGCCCCTACATTTTCCATAAAACTATTTTTTATCTTTTGTCTTTTTGCCTCTCGATTGGTTCAAGATTACTCATGATTTAAAAAACCTCTTAAAAATTGAAAATCTATTAATAAGATACTTAAAGATACTTATCAAGAAATCCATTGCCAACAATTACTATCACTTCTCTGTCTTTTGACCTCTTAAAAATCAGTTGAATCTAGTGGTAAAAAGTGAAGCTAAAACTTTTTTTGACTCTCGACTACTCTTAATCACCCAACACTCAAAACCCAACACTTCTTTTACTATTTACTATTTTCATATAATATCTTTTTGGCTTTACTGCCAAGAAAATCTATCTATCACCTATGGTGAAAGACCCCATACATTAAAAATAACATAAAAAATTCAAAAATCAAACCCAAGCCTTCATGTCCGCTGAAGCGGACGCGAAGGCGGATTGATCGCATAGCAGCATAGGCAAGGTCATGATTGCAAAACAGAAACCTTTGGTACGAAAATGTCAACTTGTCATCCCCTCTCTTACCATCTAAGTATTTAAAGATATTACACCTTATCCGTTGGCCCGGGATTTGCCCTTTGTGGTCTAAACAACACAGATCACAGAGGTCTTCAAATGATACACCCAAAATTCATTGCACCTTTAATTATACTCATTACTATACTTATTTCCCCCCTGTCAGCTAGTGCAGATGCGTTACTGGTGAGCTGGGAGGCAAATACTGAGCCGGATCTTGCAGGGTACAAGGTATATTATGGCCTGGAAACAAGAAATTACGAGACGTATATTAACGTTGGGAACGTAACGAGCCATCTATTGGATGGGCTCGACTACGGGCATACCTACTATGTGGCAGTCACAGCCTACGATACCTTGGGCAACGAATCCGGGTATTCCAAGGAGGTCTGGGCCACTATCCCTGTCCCTGACACAGCGCCAAACCTAACAATAATCTCTCCATCTGAAGACGTCTCTATCCTCGAAGGTGAGTCTGTGAACTTCCATGGTTCGGCTTCAGGGGGCGATACCCCGCTTACCTTTTCCTGGGATTTCGATGGTGGTGCCCAAAACTCCAATCAAGAGAATCCAGGATACATCACCTTCTCTACAGCTGGAACCTATATCGTCACCTTTACGGTGACAGACAGTGATGGAGATACGGATAATAAATCCGTGACTGTTACCGTAGCAGTTCCAGACACGACACCACCCACAGGTAGCATGATAATCAATTCAGGTGTGAATATCACCCCTTCGAGAAATGTTACCCTGAGATTAAGTGCAACAGACTCTGAAGGCCCTGTGGCAGGCATGAAATTTAGTAATGATGGGAAGATATGGTCAGGAGAATATACTTATGCAGTATCTCAGCAATGGATGCTTTCCCAAGGCGATGGTACAAAAACAGTATACGTAATCTTCAAAGATGCTTGTGGTAATTGGATGTCTACCCCTGCAAGCGATAGCATAGAGCTCAAGCTTGACTCAGATAACGATGGGATCCCGGATTTATGGGAAGTCACTTATGGACTTGATCCGAACGATCCATCAGATGCAGCCCTGGATTCAGACGGAGATGGCATATCCAATCTTGATGAGTACCATGAAGGTTCTAATCCATCTGATGAATCTGATCATATCCCTGTTGCCAATGCGGGTCCTGACCAGCAGACGGTTCCTACCCGCGTATATCTTGATGGGTCCGAATCTTCAGACCCAAACGGCGATGCACTTGGGTATGCATGGTCTCAGGTTCTAGGTCCGGTTGAGGTTGATATAGAAAGCGCAACGTCTGCCTGTGCAAGTTTTGTAGCGACTACCGCAGGTCTCTACAGATTCATGCTCACATGCTCTGATGCCAAGGTAAAGGCCTCTGATACGGTGGATATCACGGTGCTTAATGTTGCCCCGAGCGTTGATGCAGGCAGTGATCTCACCATTGATGCCGGCCAGGAGGTAGAACTTCATGCAAGTGGCTCAGATCCAAACAATGATGAACTAAGTTACCACTGGTCATTGATTGAAGGCCTTGATGTAGAACTTCCGGATATGGATGCCCAGGATGTTAAGCTTACCCTTTATACCTCTGATCTGTACAGATTCTTGGTGACATGCAGTGATGGGATGAATGTTAGTATTCCAGATGAGGTAGTTGTGAGCGTGAATGCTGTGAACCAGGCACCGACTGCACATGCGGGTTTGGACACTGACGTACAAGTGGATGAGAAAGTAAGCCTCGATGGGGGCAGATCCTCTGATCCTGATGGTGATGAGCTTACATATACCTGGGTACAGGTCTCAGGCACCGAGGTGATCCTCCATGATGCCGATACAGCTTGGCCTTGGTTTGATGCAATTTATCAAGGCACCCTGGTATTCGAGCTTACGGTTTGGGATGGAATAGCTGATTCAGTACCTGACAGGGTAACGATCAGAGTTCTGGAAGAGAATACTGCCCCTGTTGCCGATGCAGGTGATGACATCAGGGTAAGGGTTGGTGACAAGGTTGTCCTTGATGCCAGCGGATCTTATGACCCGGATGGTGATAGCTTGTCATTTATGTGGATACAGGTATCAGGCGCAGTAGTAGAACTGATTGAGGCCAATACAAACCGTACCTCTTTCACCCCAACTACCTCAGGGGTACTTGAATTCGAAGTGAGTCTCTTTGATGGAAAGGCTCGGGACAAGGATCGTATAATGGTCACCGTGGATGACGCAAACTATGTGCCTATTGCTGATGCAGGGGAAGATATTGTTGTGAGCTCAGGCCAGGAGGTAACCCTTGATGGAAGCAACAGCTATGACCAAGATGGTGATGAGCTCTCCTTTATCTGGTCTCAGATCGAAGGGACAAGGGTGTCCCTGAGTTATTCAAACACTGAGCTTCCATCATTCTTACCCCCTGAAAAGGGCGCTTATGTATTTGAACTGAGTGTCTATGATGGAGCAAACACCAGCAAACCGGATAGAGTGAGTGTAACCGTTCAGGAAGAAAAGCTCCCCTTTGACCAAGATAGTGATGGAATCCCTGATGATATAGAAGAATCCTGGGGCCTTGATAGTTTTGATCCCATGGACTCATTGCTGGATTTAGATGGTGATGGAGTAGTAAACCTGGTTGAGTATATGGAAGGTACAGATCCATTTGATCCTTCAGATAGACCTGAAACGGATTATGTATTAAAGGATATTATTGGACAGGTAAATGTGCCTGTAGACCTAAAGGAGATTAATCTTGGTGGATATACTATAAAACCCCTCACAGATGATATCCCTGCACCATATAATAATCTTCTTGATATAAGTGTCCCTGGGACATATCTATACAACGTCTTTGATGCAGGCGGTAATCTCGTACATAGATTGCGGGTGTCTATGGCTTCTGCGATGCTTTTAAGTGGTGTTTACAACCCGGATATAGGCCTGAGTCTGAATGAACAATCAATGGGTATTAAGATAGAACTCCCAGCTGGGGCCATATCACGACAGGTACCTATAGGTATCGGTGGTATTTGGGGTACAGATATATATCAATACAGCACCTCCTGCACGATTGGAGTAAATACTGATTTGATGGAATTCGATATAATACCATATGACCTTGCTCTGGAAAGCCCTGCAATTATCACATTGGCCTGTAATATACAAAACCCTGTAGTTGAGCGTTATGATACTACACAGGATGCATGGATAAATATCGATAATGTCAATGTCCATGATGGCTGTCTCATATTTAAAACCCAAACATTGGGCCATTTCAGGGTATATTCCGAGAAAGATAACCCCATTCCATTTAGTGCCGGCTCCGGCAAAGGTGGAAGTGGATGCTTTATCTCTACAGCAGGTATCTAAGTTGGCTGATCTTAAATAATATTAGGACTATCCCGCTCTAATCACGAAAAATTGCCTAAAGAGCCCCACCTTGCAGGCGGGGCTCTTTACATTTGTCAATCATTCTGACTCCTGAGCCCTAAATTCCGAATACTTAAAAAATTTCAACCCCCTTTGGCCGGCATTATAATCTTGTGGTACTATGATATAAATGGTAAAAAAATATAGAACTTTAGATGTTTTAAAAAATGATAGGGAGGTTATAAGATTATGGGTAATTCACTGGTGAATACAAGGGATCAAAAATTTATTCTTTACGAGCAGATTGGGATTGAGAAACTCTTTGCATACGAAAAGTTTGCAGACTATTCCAAGGAAACAGTAGATATGATGCTCACCGAGGCTGAGAAATTTGCAGTAGAGGAGATCCTTCCTACCTACGAGGTAGGGGATAAGGAGGACCCTGCTGTCTTCAAGGATGGAAAGGTCTATGCGCCTAAATGCTTTCATGGGCCTTATAAGAAATTCTGCGAGGCTGGGTGGCTTTGTCCCATCGCACCTCCGGAGGTAGGAGGGCAGGGAATGCCGATGTCGGTTTACTCTGCCTGCGGCGAACTTCTTGGTGCAGCCAATTATGCATTTGTGATGTACCCCGGGCTTACCCTGGGGGCTGCCGCGCTTATCGCAACCTTTGGCACTGAAGAACAGCTCAACAAGTATGCACTCAAGATGTTTGCCGGCGAATGGTCCGGCACCATGTGCCTGACCGAGCCGGGTGCCGGTTCCGACGTAGGCGCCTTAAGGACGACCGCCAAAAGACTACCCGACGGCACATTCAGTATCACCGGGACAAAGTGTTTCATCTCGTCCGGAGACCATGACATTACCGAACAGATAGTCCATCCTGTACTCGCCAGGATCGAAGGAGATTCTGCCGGCACTAAAGGCATCTCCATCTTTATTGTCCCAAAATACAAGGTGAACGACGACGGCAGCCTTGGCGAGTCAAATGATATAATAACAGGTAACATCGAGCACAAGATGGGTATCAAGGGTTCCGCCACTGCCACGCTCAACTTTGGCGAAAACGGAAATTGTATTGGCGAACTCCTCGGTGAAGAACGCAAAGGTATGAGGATCATGTTCCAGATGATGAATGAAGCCAGGTTGTCGACCGGGATGCAGGGACTGGATTCTGCAAGCGCTTCTTATGAGCATGCCGCGCAATATGCTAAAGAAAGGATCCAGTTCAGACGGATTGAGGATATGGGAGATAATACGGCCCCTGGCGTTGCCATTATTAACCATCCTGATATAAGGCGCTCCCTTCTCTGGATGAAGGCACATGTGGAAGGTATGAGGGCGATGAACTATTTTATCGGTTACTGTATCGACATGGAAAAACTTGCTGAGACCGAAGAAGAGAAACAAAAAATAAATGGATTTGTTGAACTCTTAACCCCAATCAGCAAGGCCTATTGTTCAGACAAAGGTGTCGAGATATGCTCACTCGGAATGGATATATTTGGCGGCTATGGTTACTGCAGTGAATATCCTATGGAACAGTATTTGAGAGATTGCAAGATTTCCACCATATACGAAGGAACAAACTATATCCAGGCCCTTGATCTTGTCGGAAGAAAGATGGGGCAGAATAAAGGCAAGAACGTGATGAACCTCTTTGGAGAAATTACCAACACTATTGAAAAGGGCAAGGGGGTCGAAGAGCTAAAGGCATACGCCGCACACCTTGAAGAGGGATTGGCTGCTGTGGGGGATTTGACCATGCAGTTTGCCACCTGGGGCAGGAGCCTTGATTACGTAATCCCGGTAATGAATGCGAGACCATACCTTATGATCTCAGGTGATCTCGTTGTTGGCTGGCAACTGATGCAAGCCGCTGGTATAGCTATAGAGAAGCTAGATGCCTTATATAAAGAAGCAGGTGCCGATTCAAAAGACAAGCAGATTGCCTTAGCTGATGAAAATTCAGAGGTTGCATTCTACCAGGGCAAGGTTGCTTCAGCAAAGTACTTCGCTGCTAATGTGCTCAAGACAATAAAAGGCAGGTGCGAGGCCATTAAAGTAGGAGATAAGGTCCCTGTTGAACTGCCAGAGATATGTTTTGGGTCGTAATCTCCTAGTCCTTATCTCTGTAGCGGATATAGATTGGGTCATCCCCGGCAAGGCCGGGGGTGCTCTCTCTTAATTATTGGGTTTACCCACTGCCCCAGGCCTCAACAAATTTTTGCAGATCAATACCCACCCATGGGTCTGTCATGTAACCGAACAACCCTTTTAACTCTTTTGTAGTATTGTTCATGATCACATGATGCCCGTGCACCTCCTGGTTGGTTGGTTCTCCATAGAACCATTCATTCTCTCCACTTGTATTGAGAAAGTCTATGATCCAGGCTGCAGAGCCTCTTGCAGGTATCTCAGGGTCATCACCGAAAAAATCAATACTCCCATAAAAACCATACTTAGCTTCGCCATTTAGGTTGTCTGTGATGTAATCCACCATGGTATCATAACGCCAGATGGATTCCGCAAGGGGCCCGGCCCCATAAAGAAGCCGCACTATCGGATCCTGCTGGGTAAAACGCATCCTTGGTAAGATGAAGTGATTGGTGGCTATAACAACATCATTTTTATCCTCCCTCTGGGGAGGAAAATACAGGCCTAAATCCAGACCACTTAAGTCCGGCGGATCACCAAAGATCATCCCCCATTCCTTGAACTCTTCAGGGAATTTCCACTTGGCACTCCTTATCATAATACCATCGTCCGGATACTCCGGCAGAATGTCATCAAGATTATCATTAAAGAGAATACCATCGCGGGCATCGATGGATGCATACAGCAAGAGCTGCTCCAACCAGGGAAG
>JAYEFR010000034.1:0-4716 GCA_034716155.1 Thermodesulfobacteriota bacterium | reverse complement strand
AGGTCAATACCTCTTGCCTTCTGGGCCTTTATGACACGGTCAGCCTCTTCGAACAAGATCGGCACAAACCGCACCGCCAGCATAACAAGCAAGGCAATCTCATCTACTGGTACCTTTAAGTATACAAGCGGTTTCAAATACCACTCCATGGCCCAGACCATATCCAGAGGAGATGTGGTTAGCGTCATAAGCGTAGAGATCCAGATGGCAAACACCAGTTGTAAACCTACCCTTATGCCACCATGTAGACCCTGAATTGTTGCATAGGGGATCCACTTAATAGGATCTCCAGGCGTCATAAATACGTGGAGTATGGCTGTAAAGAAAAATAACCATATAAACGGGGCCAGGCCTGAGATCAGTCTTGCGATTGGTATCCTTGCAAGGAATGTTATCATAAGACATATAAGGGCAAATGATCCAAGAGCCGGGCTACTATCTATCTGAAAGGCCACTCCGATTCCAAAGGCCATTAGAAAAAATTTTACCCTGGGATCAAGGCTGTGCACAGGAGATGCCACTGGGAAATATTGGCCTAGAGTTATCTTCATGTGTTTTTAATAAGACTACAAAAGCTCAGCTATCTGTACTGCATTTAGGGCTGCGCCTTTTCTTATATTATCCGAGACAATCCACATTACAATGCCATTGTCTGCGGATATGTCCTTTCTGATTCTGCCCACAAAACATTCATCTCTCGCAGCAGCATAAATGGCCAGGGGATACTTGTTGTGCCGGGGGTCATCCTCCACAATCACCCCCGGGGCATTCACCAGTATCTCCCTTACTGCATCAGGGTTTAATTTCTTCTCAGTCTCAATATTCACGGCCTCTGAGTGACCATAGAACACAGGCACACGAACCGTTGTTGCACATATACGTATAGAATCATCCTCCAAGATCTTCCTTGTCTCATGTACTATCTTCATCTCTTCAGCTGTATATGCATTTTCTACAAATTCATCTATATGAGGAATGGCATTAAATGCTATCTGGTGTGGATAGACCTTAATCTCCGGTTCTCTGAAATTAAAAAGATCCCTTACCTGTTCTGTAAGCTCATCCATTGCGTTTTTCCCTGTACCAGAGACTGCCTGATAAGTACTCACCACGATCCTTTTTATCCTTGTTTGTTTGTGGATAGGATTTAACACCACCACCAGCTGTATAGTAGAACAAGTAGGGTTTGCAATAATTCCTTTATGCCCTTTAATCCTGTGCGGATTTACCTCTGGGACCACAAGAGGCACACCTTTTTTCAACCTGAATGCAGAGGTGCTATCAATCGCCACGCAACCATTTCTGACCGCTATAGGGACAAACTCCTTGCTCATAGCCTCCCCTGCAAAGAAAAATCCTATGTCGATACCCTTAAACGAGTGCTCGTTTATTACCTGTAGTGGTATAGAATCCCCTTTGAATTCTATGGACTCTCCAATTGAGCTCTTAGATACGAGAGGGACCAATCTTTTAACAGGGAAATCCCTTTCTTCAAGGATTTTTACCATCTCAGAGCCTGCTGCGCCGGTTACTCCTACTACTGCAACCTTATAACCGGAAGGCATCTATATTCCCCCTATCTCATCAATTATATATCCTGTCATCTTTTTCGTACCTACTATCTCTTTTGCTCCAAAAGCTATATCCGGCGTTCTTATGCCCCTGGATAATACACGATCTATTGCACACTCTATCTGGTCTGCATTGCCTTTCATATCAAAGGAATGCCTGAGCATCATGGCAGCCGACATTATTGCGCCTATGGGGTTTGCCATATCAGTGCCTGCTATATCAGGGGCTGAGCCATGGACAGGCTCATACAAGCCATGGCCATCGCCTATACTCCCTGATGGAAGCATGCCCAGTGAGCCTGCAACCATAGATGCCTCATCGCTCAAGATATCGCCAAATAGATTCTGGGTAAGTATCACATCAAATTGCCTTGGGTCCCTTATAAGCTGCATGGCACAATTATCCACATATATATGGTTAACCTCTACATTTGGATAGTCATCGGCTATCTTATTTACTGTATCACGCCATAATTTAGAGCTCTCTAAGACATTGGCCTTGTCTACCGAAGTAAGTCTCATATCTCTCTTTTCTGCCAGGGAAAAGGCAATCCTTGCAACTCGTTCTATCTCAGGAGTAGTGTATATAAGGGTATTATAACCCGCATATACACCGTCTCTTTGCTCAATACCCTTAGGGGTCCCAAAGTATATCCCCCCTGTGAGCTCCCTTACTATTACAAGGTCGATCCCATCTATTATATCCCTTTTCAAGGGAGAGGAATCCAATAAGGGCTTGAATACCTTTATGGGTCTGAGGTTTGCAAACACCTTCATATGAGAGCGAATTTTAAGCAGCCCCGCCTCAGGTTTTAGATTGTAATCCAGTTTATCCCACTTGGCCCCGCCTACCGCCCCCATAAGCACTGCATCAGCCTTTTTTACTTTATCTATAGTCTCATCGGGTAGTGGTGTACCCGTGGCATCGTATGCACATCCGCCTATCAAGGCATAGTCTAATTCTATATCATGAACTATCTCCTTCAAGACATCTGCCGCAGAGTTAGCCACATCTTTTCCAATTCCATCTCCCGGCAAGACCACGATCTTCATATCTTTCCCCGTTTCTTTATATGGGCAATCAGACCTCCATCAGCGATTAACTCCTGCATAAAGGCAGGCATCCCCCTGGCCTTAAAGGTATTACCTGTCACCAGATTCTTTATGATCCCTTCTGCCACATCCACCTCTAGGATGTCACCTTGCTTAATTTTGCTTGATGCTTCATCCGACTCAAATATAGGAAGCCCCATATTAAAACTATTGCGGAAAAAGATCCTTGCAAAGGTAAGTGCTATAACACAACTCACCCCTGAGGCTTTGATTGCAATAGGGGCATGTTCTCTGGAAGAACCACACCCAAAATTTTTCCCGGCAACTATTATATCACCTTTGGCAATCCTGGATGAAAAGGTGGGGTCTGCATCCTCCATGCAATGCTCTTTTAAGACAGAGGGATCAGAGGTATTAAGATACCTTGCAGGGATAATTGCATCCGTGTCTATATCATCCCCGAACTTGAATGCCCTACCCTTTAGTATCATACCGCAACCTCTTTTGGTGATGATATCTTTCCTGTAACAGCGGATGCGGCGGCTATAGCAGGCCCTGTCAGATACACCTCGCTTTTTGGATGTCCCATGCGGCCTGTGAAGTTCCTGTTCGTTGTAGCCAGTGCCCTCTCCCCCTCAGCCAGAACCCCCATATGCCCTCCAAGGCATGGCCCGCATGTAGGCGGGCTAATGATTGCGCCTGCATCCAAAAATATCTTTATCAATCCTCCGGCCTCTGCCGCCTTAAGCACCTTCGGGGTAGCAGGTATTATTATACATCTTAAACCCCCGGCCACCTTGTTACCCTTCATGATGCCGGCAGCAACACGCAGGTCTTCAATCCTTCCATTGGTACACGAACCTATCACCACCTGATCCAGAATAATTTCGCCCACCTCGCTTATACCGCGGGTGTTCTCAGGCAGATGAGGATAGGCGACCTGTGGTTCAATATTCGCACAATTATACTCCTTTACCATTGAATAAAGCGCATCGGGATCGCTTTTATGCATGGTATAATTCCTTTTTGCCCTTGTTTTTGTGTACGCATCAGTCACCACATCCGGGGCAATGATACCTGCCTTGGCGCCTGCCTCTATGGCCATGTTTGTCATGGTTAACCTGTTACTAAGATCCAAACTGCTTATGGCCGGCCCTTCTATCTCTAAAACCTTATACAACGCTCCATCCACACCTATATTGCCTATAAGGTATAAGATGAGGTCCTTGCCTCCCACCCATCTATTTAACTCACCCCTGAATATAAACTTCATAGACTCAGGCACCTTAAGCCACGCCTGGCCTGTGGACATAGCCACTCCAAGATCAGTACTCCCCACACCTGTGGCAAATGCACCAAGCCCGCCATAGGTACAGGTATGACTATCGGCGCCAATAATCAAATCCCCCGGCAGGGCGAGCCCTTCTTCCGGAAGGAGTGCATGTTCTATGCCGACCTCTCCTCCATCAAAGAAGTTTGTTATATGATACTCTTTCGCAAAGTCCCTTACAATCTTACACTGCGTAGCAGATGCTATATCCTTATTAGGCGTAAAATGATCGAGGACTAATACAACCTTGTCTTTATCAAACACATCCTTTTTTGAGCATGATTTAAATGCATCTATGGCAATAGGCGCTGTAATGTCATTGGCAAGGGCTATATCTATATCTACCCTTATTACGTCTCCTTGCTTAAATCCCTTATCTGATGTGTGACTTTTAAGGATCTTCTCTGCTATGGTCATCCCCAATTTGTGTTATACCCCCTGATATACGTTATTACTCATTGCAAAATGATAAATGCAAAATAAGTAATTGCATTTATCATTTTGCTTCGTCGCTCAATCCCCTCGCAATGACATGGTAGGTGACTTTATGCGGGTTTATTAAAGATGAAAAACAAAAGAAATGATTTCGCACTTTATTTAGCCTGACCCATATGTTACCAACCTACTTATCTACAGGAGAGGTCCCTTGTCTTTAGAAACTCCAATCTATTCATGGCATTTACCATGGCCTTCCCGGAAGCCACCAATATGTCCGGGTCGGACCCATGACCAACAGCAATCCTATTCTTATCCTGAAGATCT
>JAYEFR010000033.1:0-4760 GCA_034716155.1 Thermodesulfobacteriota bacterium | reverse complement strand
GGGTGCTTTATCTCCGTATAGATAGAAGGCGAAAGATGCCGGCCACTATACTCTTAAAGGCAATGGGCTATAGCAATCAAGAGATTCTGTCTGGTTATTATATAAAAGAGGACTATACCTTTGACAGTGATAAAATTTATAAGTCTATAGATATAGAAAAATTCAAAGGTTTAAAGATAGATACAGATATAAAGATAAAGGGTTCAAGGGATGTGTTGGTTAAAGCAGGGAGAAAGATTACCTCTGCTGCTGTAAAAAAATTGGCTGGTAAAAAAATAAAGCCGGTAGAAATAGAAGAGGTAGATCTAATAGGAAAGAGATTGGCTGAAGATGTAGTTGTTATATCTACCGGCGAGATTATTGCAGAAGCCAATGAAGAGCTTACGGGAGACCTCATCTTACAGATCCGTGAGGCTGGCATATCAAAGATTTCTACGCTCTTTACAGATGGGATTCATTATGGGTTATCTCTATCCATGACTTTATCCTTAGACAAGATAGACACACAGCAAGAGGCCATAATAGAGATATATAGAAGACTCAGGCCATCAAATCCCCCAACCGTTGAGATTGCAAGCACACACTTTAAAAATCTCTTCTTTAATCCAGGGTATTATGATTTATCAAGGGTGGGAAGATTAAAGTTAAACCGGAAATTAGGGATTAGCGATCAAGATGCGCCTCTCGATCTGAGAGTCTTGAGAAAAGAAGATATCCTTCTTGCGATAAAATACCTTTTGGATCTCAATGATGGTCTTCCAGGCAAAGAGGTGGATGATATAGATCAGATGTCTAACAGAAGGGTCAGGTCCGTAGGGGAATTACTGGAGAATCAGTACAGAATAGGGTTAGTACGGATGGAGAGGGCAATCAAAGAAAGGATGAGTATTGCTGATGTAGAGACCATGATGCCCCATAATTTAATAAACCCTAAGCCTGTAACAGCTGTTGTAAGAGAATTTTTTGGCTCAGGACAGCTGAGCCAGTTTATGGATCAGACCAATCCCCTATCTGCAATAACACATAAGCGCAGGCTCTCTGCTTTAGGGCCAGGTGGATTGACTAGGGAAAGGGCGGTTTTTGAGGTGAGAGATGTTCACCCTTCTCACTATGGGCGAATATGCCCTATCGAGACCCCTGAAGGCCCTAATATTGGGCTTATTGTGTCTTTGAGTACCTATGCAAGGGTAAATGAGTTTGGTTTCATAGAGACCCCTTATTATGTGGTTAAAAATGGGAAGTTAACAGACGAAATAAAATATTTGAGTGCTATGGATGAAGAGGATGAGGTTATAGTTCAGGCTACTCAGCCCACTGACAAAGCCGGCAGGATTATAGCCGATATAGTAGCGGTACGTATTAAGGATGGTGAATATGGTCTTATACCAAGAGAGAAGGTTACCTTAATGGATGTGGCAACCAATCAGTTGTTTAGTGTTTCTGCAAACCTTATTCCATTTTTAGAGCATGATGATGCAAACAGGGCACTCATGGGATCCAATATGCAGCGGCAAGCAGTCCCCTTGCTATTCGCAAAGCCACCGCTCGTAGGCACGGGGATAGAACAGGCGATTGCCAGGGATTCAGGGGTTTGCGTGGTTGCCTCTCACAATGGTACGGTTTGGGATGTGGATAGCCAAAGGATAGTGGTGGTAGCAGATAAGATAGAAGATAAAGAGGATTTTTCAGGTGTTGATATATATAAACTTACCAAGTTTAAGCGGGCTAACCAAAACACCTCATTCAATCAAAAACCAATAGTAAAGAAGGGACAAAGGGTAGTTAAAAATCAGATTATAGCCGACGGTCCTGCCACAAAGAATGGAGAAATTGCACTGGGTAGAAATCTGACAGTGGCATTTATGCCATGGGGTGGATACAATTATGAAGATGGTATCCTTATAAACGAGAGGATCGTTAAAGAAGATCTCTATACATCCGTACATATAGAAGAATTTGAGCTTATGGCCCGTGATGTGAAACTTGGGAGTGAGGAGATTACACAAGATATACCTAATGCAGGAGAAGAGGCCTTAAAGGATCTGGATGAATCAGGCATTATCAGGATAGGCGCAGAGGTTAAGACAGGCGACATCCTTGTTGGGAAGGTGACTCCGAAGGGAGAGACCCAACTTTCTCCAGAGGAGAAGCTTTTAAAGGCAATATTTGGAGAGAAGGCGAGCGAGGTGAAGGATTCCTCCCTTAGGGTCCCGCCAGGGATAGAAGGGATTGTAATTGATACCAAGGTCTTTACCAGACGTGGACAGAGCAAGGATGAAAGGACTCTTCAGTTAGAGACTATAGAAGTTGAAAAATTGGGGAAGGATCAGAAAGATGAAATAAATATTGTCTCCATGGTTGCGAGAAATAGGCTCGAGGGTTTGCTCATAGGAAGGAAATTAGCAGCGCCTGTGCTGAGCCATCTTGGGGATAAGATTATTGCAAAGTCCGGCAAGGTTATTACAAAGGAGATATTAGATCTTCTCCTCATAGGGGATTTCAAGGATATACGTCTAAAGGGCAGCCCTGAAAAAGAGCAAGAGGTGGAAGACATAATAACACGTCTTGATTATCAACATAAATTTATACGGAAAGTATATGATTCTAAGATCGAGAAATTGAGTGAAGGTGATGAGCTTCTCCCTGGTGTCAATAAGATGGTAAGGATTTATATTGCGATAAAGAGGAAGCTGTCTGTGGGAGATAAGATGGCAGGCAGACATGGCAATAAGGGTGTTATCTCTCGAATTCTTCCGGAAGAGGATATGCCTTTCTTTGAAGACGGTACTTCTGTAGATATTGTTCTTAATCCCCTTGGTGTCCCTTCCAGGATGAATGTGGGCCAGATCTTAGAAACCCATCTTGGGTGGGCTGCGGCCGGCATAGGCAAGGCAATAGGCAAGATGATAGAGCAGGGCTATTCTGCTGATAAGATGAGGGCTTTCCTTAAAAAGGTGTATTCATCGGAAAGGGCAGACAAGAGATTGAAGGCTGCATCCAGGGACGAATTGATAGAGCTTGTTCAAAAGATCAGAGCGGATGGTCTTCCTGTGTCTGTTCCTGTTTTTAATTCTGCATCAGAGGCCGATATCAAATCATTGATGGATATAGCAGGTATTACTGATGGGGGGAGAGTTACCCTATATGATGGGAGAGAAGGTGAGCCTTTTGATAGAAAGGTGACGGTTGGAGTGATGTATATGCTGAAGCTTCACCATCTTGTAGATGACAAGATCCATGCAAGGTCTATTGGCCCGTATTCTCTTGTCACCCAGCAGCCTCTCGGTGGCAAGGCACAGTTTGGAGGTCAACGCCTGGGGGAAATGGAAGTCTGGGCAGTAGAGGCCTATGGCGCCGCGTGCTCGCTTCAAGAGTTTTTAACTGTTAAGGCAGATGATGTGGCGGGTAGGACCAGGATGTATGAGTCTATTGTAAGAGGGCATCATGAATTAGAGCCTGGACTGCCTGAATCCTTTAATGTCCTTTTGAGGGAACTCAAGAGTCTTGGTCTGGATATAAGTCTTATCGAAGGCCAGTGATAGATAACAAAACAATACAAGGAGGCAAGGTTGGAAGACCTATATAGCTATTTTGAAAAACCTAAGGATCCTTCCAGTTATATGGCCGTAAGGATCGGTTTGGCATCTCCGGAGAAGATCAGGGCATGGTCCTATGGCGAGGTGAAGAAACCTGAGACTATAAATTACAGGACATTCAAACCTGAACGTGATGGTTTGTTTTGTGCAAAGATATTCGGGCCTGTAAAGAGTTACGAGTGTCTCTGTGGTAAGTATAAACGGATGAAACATCGTGGGGTAGTATGTGAAAAATGTGGGGTGGAGGTTATTGATTCAAAGGTAAGGAGGGAGAGATTAGGGCATATAGAACTGGCAACACCTGTGGCCCATATATGGTTTTTAAAGAGCCTGCCTAGTAGGATTGGAGGGATTTTAGATCTCACCCTTAAAGAGGTGGAAAGGGTTCTCTATTTCGAGAGTTATATTGTTGTAGACCCCAAGGATACCCCGTTGCATGAGAAAGAACTTCTCACAGAAGAGAAGTACAGGGCGGCTGTAGATAAATATGGGATAGGTAGTTTTGTGGCCAAGATGGGTGCTGATGCGATAAATGATCTTATAGAGAAATTAGATATAGTAGCCCTTTCTTATACGCTAAAGGAAGACATCAGGGAAACAAAGAGTGAGGCAAAGAAGAAAAAATTTTCAAAGCGCTTGCGGATGGTAAATGCCTTTAAAGGAATAGATCCTAATGAGCTGATAGCCTTTGTGGAGGATAGATTTCGTCTAGAGAAAGATGAGCAGTTCAGGCGGGCATTAGGCGAGGTCTTAACAGAATGCCGGAGGATTGTAAAACAGTGGAATGAGGTGGCTGGCTTTGATGAGAGAAAACAGATTATTCCAAGTGTAAATAAGGTAATAGAGCGTCTGGTGGGATCCAGGCACCTCTCTCATGATGAGATTGATTATTTAAAGAAGTGGCAGGATCCATCATGGATGATATTAAAGGTCATTCCTGTTCTCCCTCCTGATCTGAGGCCGCTGGTTCCTTTAGACGGTGGCAGGTTTGCCACATCTGACCTTAATGATTTGTACAGGAGGGTAATAAACAGAAATAACAGGCTCAAGCGTTTGATGGAGCTCAATGCCCCTGATATCATTTTAAGAAACGAAAAGAGGATGCTTCAGGAGGCCGTAGATGTACTTTTTGATAACGGCAGGCGTGGCAGGGTTATTACCGGT
>JAYEFR010000032.1:0-4810 GCA_034716155.1 Thermodesulfobacteriota bacterium | reverse complement strand
ATAATATCTGATTCTTTTTTTCCTCAAATACCCCTTTGTCTTCATCAAATGACTTCTGTATCTTCTCCTTGTCCTCAAGATATTTTTCTATCTTCTCCATGAGGGATAGGATCTGCTCTTCGATATGCGCCTTTCTCCTCTTGGCTATATCCCCTTCTCTCTGAAGGGCGAGATACTCCTTGTTTGTCTTTATCCTTTTACTCCTTGCATCTGCTGCATCCAGAATCGACTGGTTTTCTTCTAATTCAAGATCCAGAACCCCTTTCCTTTCTTCAAGTGCTGTAATCTCTTCACCTATCGTCTCAAGCGCCCTTTTCCTTGCAATTATAATACTATCAATCTCCTCGATCTTTTTAGGGATCCCTTCAAGTTCGCTCTCTGCTTTAAAAATCTTTACTTCCACATCCTGCAAAGCAATCAAATCTTCCAGCAATGTTTTCAATCTCCAAACCCCTTCTTTTTATATAGTTTTTAGCAATGATTTACTTTCCATTGCGATTATATCTACATCGGGCAACCTCTGTGTCAAAATATTCGCAAGAGGTCTTACTATAATCTCTTCGGTTCCAAAATGTCCCAGATCAACAATATTCAACCCTGCTTCAAATGCACCAAGGGCCCTGTGATAAGTCACATCCCCGGTTACAAAGGTATCACATCCGGCTTTGAAGGCCTCCTCCCATAGATTCATCCCGCTACCTGGACATATACCCACCTTATGCACATCCCTTAAGGCATCAACTATTCGAATGCCCTCTTCACCTACGACGGATAAGGCCTTTACCCACTCTTTAAGGGGAGTCGGTTCTTCTATATAACCTACCCGCAAAAGTCCCATTTCTGCAATACGCAAAAGCCCAAGGGCTCCAGCAAGAATATCTGCCACGCCACCACTGGCTATATCAAGATTTGTGTGCATACTTACCATGGCAATATCACCCTTTATGAGAAGATTGATCTTTTTGCCTATAGGGCTTGAAAGGTCTATCTTACTTATTGGGCTAAAGATGAGAGGATGATGAGTAACAATAAGGTCAATAGATCTCCCCCTTGCAAAGGAGATGGTCTCTAACGTTGAATCAAGTGCCACCAGGACGGTTCTTACCTCTTTTTCGGGATTTCCCAGCATGAGCCCTACATTGTCCCACTCCTGGGCCGTATCAAAAGGTGCTATGCCGTCTAGTGTATCTATAACTTCTCTTAATTGCATATCCCCACAAAAAAGAAGGGGGCGCTTTAAAAAAGCACCCCCTTCTTACATTTTTAAGGGCCCAGGCCTTGTCATTTGACATTTTGCTCCAGTCACCTGACCCAATCGTACTTTCTGTTCTAATATGTCAAATATCAACACCCGACCCCTTTGTCTTTGGTGGGCCCACCTGGGATCGAACCAGGGACCTACCGGTTATGAGCCGGTGGCTCTACCAATTGAGCTATGGGCCCTCTCTCAAGGTTCCATATCCAATTGGAAACATAGTGTCAAGATCTATTTCCCCTCTATATCTTCCAAAATGTGCACTATATTTGTAGACCCTTCTAATTCCTTCAGCGTAGCATCTACTTGAGTTAGAGAATTTTGCAGGTGAGCCTTCATTTCTACATCTGTCTCATTATTATACTCATCCTGGATTATGGAATGAAGGTTCCTAAAATATTCTATCTCCCTGTCAGGAAGGGATAGGATCTTCGGCACTTCTGTCTGAGAACCAGAAGATGTCTCCCTTAAAAACTTTATTACATCAGGGGATTCTGATCGGGTAAGCCCATGTTGCATATCTGTATCAATGAACTCTATATTGTCATAATAGAAATTGAATACAGACCTTATCATATGAGACCTGTTCTTTGTAAGCCTTTTTATATATTGTTTGAACTCCACAAATTCCCTCTCAATAATCTCTTCATAATGTTTATCTGTAGCTTCATCTATAGAGAGACAATATCCTCTTATCTTGGGATAAAAGAAGTCATAGTAGCAATACAAGCCGATAAACATAATAAAATCGCCCACTATATTACCATTTGTAGTACATGAACTGGTAGAGACAGCACCACCGCGACTGATTATTTCATGCGGCGCCTTTATCAACCACGTGGTCCCAAAGATGCCAGGGATATTGGTGATTGACTGATAGTTTACTCCCTTTGCCCTTATTTGGGCTACCCTTTCGGGATCCTTATAGACCAGGCCCAACGCCTTTAAATTCGGGATAAGGGCCGCAGATATATACCCATATTCATTGTCTTCATAAAAACTGAACTTGAGATACTCAGGGGAGATTACCGTAAGGAAATCAGAAGGGAAATTTACTAAGATTGGCTCTCCTTCTGTTTCTTTAATGGTATCAGGGGTCTTTTCAAGGAATTGCGCAAATCGGCCAAACATATTCAGCGATATGATATCCTCGATGATACGTTTCATAATCTTCTTGAATTTGGTACTCGCCTTGCTGAATTCAAATGTATTGTAATCAAACAGAGGCTGCTTTATAGCAAGGCCTGTCCTGAATAGTGTCCCTGTGGGGCTAAAGTTTCTTGTTACCAGAACACTTATTGCATCCTGCCTTGATAACATACGGGCATCCCAGCCTTTTGCCGGCGCTGACTCCATAAAAGCAAAATAGTGGCCTTTCTCATGGATCCTTTTCAGCCACACCTTCATTTCCTGTGCCTTCTTCGCTGTATCACCCACACATGATAGCAATACATTTGTACCCAACCCCGATGCAGTATCCAGCACCTTATCCATAATCTCTTCACCTGCAAGATCCATGGCACGCACATTGATATGCCTTATAGTGGATAAGACTTCCTTTTTATCCTTGGAAAGAATCTTGATAGATCGAAGCCCGTCTATCTCTATCACCTCCTGTCTATCTAAAGGTATCACATGGTCTCTTTGCGGCTCTTCATCGAGGTCCTGTTCTACATATCTTGTTTTAAGCGCAGGTTTGGTCTCCGCCTTCATCTTATAGACAGGCTTGCCGTCATCATCGTAACCCTCCAGCACCTTTTCCTTCTCAGAGCGGATGCTGCCTGCAAGGAGTTGCCGGACTGCGCTAATATCTGCGGTAAAGGCACCAAACACTATATCTATCCACACATCCTTGTCAGATATTTTGCCCTCTTTTGCCCTTTCAAGTATAGCCTCATTATTCTCCATGGAGGCATAGATGGCCTGCAGGCCCATCCTGCCGTTTGCACCCCTGATAGAAACATTTACTGCAGAGACTTCATTTCTTGTATCCATCAAAAACTCTCCTTCCTAAGGATATCTTGGGGGGGTAGCCCCTTTATTGGCTTATTATGATAGCAAGAGGAGAAAACAAAAACAAGATGAAAAGCCCTCAGCTGTATAATAAGATACTTTTACACAATGGTTTTCATATTCATTGCGAGGAGGTTTTTAGGCCGACGTGGCAATCCCATTGGTTGCAGGCACTTTGAGATTGCTTCGCTAACGCTCGCAATGACGGCGTTTTAGACTTTTTGCGAGTGCATCAATATTTGAAATTGTCACACCTGAATCATCTTACAAAATTCCTAAGGAATATTTTGACTGTATCCCAATCATCCTTTTTGAGGGTCTCGAAGATTTTTTTACTTTCACTGTACAAAGAAATATTCAGGTCTTTTTCGGCATCATCAAAGTATACAAGGGCTTTTTTCAATTGAAGATGCATTTCGCTGCCAATTTTATATTTGCAGTAAAGTTTTTCCGCAAGGTCCTTAAATGTATAATTATTTTGTACGATTAATGCCTTTAAATCAATAAAATCCTTGCAATTCCCCCTTTGTAGAATTGCTATTAATTTCATCAGAGATAGATCCAGCTGAGAGGCTACAGGGACAGGGATATCTTTTATGACTACAGGTTTATCCAGCAGTGGGTATTGGTAGGTAAACAGACTGAATACTGTTTTATCCAGGCTTATAACCAGGGTATTTTCAGTAATCCTGTTTTTTGTAATATTGAAATTGGGCCCGAGTTTTTCCGAGACGGCAGCAGACACATCAAGACTATTAAACCCTTGATGTGTGAAAAGATCAAAGTCAACCGATAATCTGTGGCCGAAATATAGAGCAACTGCCGTGCCCCCAGCCAGATAGGCATCTTTGGGAAGAAGATCAAAGATGCTGCTGTTTAGTATGGCTGCCATATCCTGTGTGATACATCTGAAAAACATCTTGTCTCCTTTCTGGAGATATCAAGCAGCATTGCAAAATAATTCACTGTTCTTTTGCTGATGGAGCTGCTTTCTTTGACAACCTTTTTAACGGATTTACTCCCATAATATTTTAATACAGTGGCTACCTCGTCTTCTGTCCCAAACTCAAGCACACGCTCTATTATTATATATCCATCCTGTTGAGGATGCATAGGCCCTTTGTCCCAGAAATATTGCTGTTTAGTCTGTATTATCCTTTCTATTTCTGTTTCCAGAGCAACTGGTTTATGTCCTGTCTGCATGTTTGTTCCTTTTGTTAACAGGCATAACTGCCTTTATTACATAACATATTTTGTGATTTATTGATACTGGCGCATTCGTAAAAAGCTCCGCTATGCCGACACATCGGCATTATAATGGAAAGTAACTTATGTTTTTAACAAATTTGTTATTTCTGGCAAATATTAAAAAATATTAACAACTTACAGCACATTTGTAAATTTAAGTTACTTGGAAGGATAGAAGAGATACTGAGGGTGATGAAATAATAGGGATAGCAGGATGTGAAGATGCTTCCTTATGGTTATCCCTTATTCTTAATAAATTGCGGGTAAAGAATGTCCCTCAAATCAAAGAGGCCC
>JAYEFR010000031.1:0-23382 GCA_034716155.1 Thermodesulfobacteriota bacterium | reverse complement strand
TTGATTGGCTTATGTGAAGGCAGGCACAAAGGCTTGTAGGGGCTTTTTGCCCTCATCGGCCCGCTTAAGGCAGCGGGCCCTGTATTGCCGTGATCTTATTCCCCCTCATTAACATCCCCTAACCCCCTTCAAAGGGGGAATTTGTCCTGTCCCCCTGTTTAATCCCCCCTTGAGGGGGAGAAGGGGGGTGTTACCCCTTGAGGGGGGATGAGGGGCGTTACCCATCCCGAAAACATTTTCATCTCAGCGGTGAATAACTACATTTATTTCAGTTGTTTTAGACGATTCAGAGTCGCGGCACGGAAACGCTCAATATGTTTGTTCACATAACCCTCGATGTCAACTGCCGGCTGAGTAATAAGTGGGGTAAGGTCCATAGCAAATATGAGTTTCGAGGCTGTGTCCGGCATATGGGATTGATAAAAGGTGGCATTCATACGCTGGCGCCCCATAATGCCCAAGTCGTAACGTTTGCCTGCTGAGATCTGTGAATTGAATAGCCCTATCAGGGCCATCTGCAGATTCTCACGCCCGGATGTATCCATCACAATTTTGTCTTCATCAGCCATCCAATCAAGGCTCCCCCATACCTCACAACCGTATAGATGCCTCGGCAGCTCGTCACGTCCCAGTTCGCGAAGCGCCTGAATCACCCTTAATGATGTAGCAACATGCGTGGCATGCCTGTCAGCCGGGTTATGGGTGTAGATCGCCTTTGGCCTTGTTTTTCTAAAGATAGCAATAAGATCTTCCACAGGATCGCGATTACCTGGATTCTTTATGGTCTCGCTGTCGTAATCCAATAGAAACTGGGCTGAATACCCCCCTACACAAGCGGCCTTTTTCTGTTCATTAGTTCTTATTCTGCATATATCCTCTTGCGAATAACGAGCGTAGGTACTGTCTCTTATGCTACCCGCACCATTTGTAACCACAACACCTGTGAACCACTTGTCTTGAAGATCAAAGCAGTTAAGTATCCCATGATATGCCAGGATCTCAACATCATCGGGATGTGCACCCACAGCCAGATGGGTTGTCCTTTTAAGCGCTTTATCCAAAGGTAGCCCATCTGGTATAAATATCTGCGCACCTGTGTTGCGAAGCCTCATACCCCCCTACTCTATTACCTGTATACACATCATATTATATATTTATCTTTATCTATCCTTTCTGTATACTCGTTAAAAATACCATTGCCAATGCTTAAAAATACAACGCTGGAGGAATTATGATGGACATCTTTCAATTAAACCTGACGTTTGTGGGAGGGGCGACTGTAATGGCGCTAGGTGTCATAGTTACACTTTTATTAACTTCTGGATTCCAGACATGGGCTAAAGACTGACAGATCTTACGCTTAAATAGGATGAACAACGCCAATCTGAATCAATGATATGAACCCCAGAGCAAGCTTTTGCCTCTTAACCATAACAAGGAATCAAACTCAAATCTTCTTATCAGCCGACTTGTCCGTCGCAGCTAAAATCGAAGAAGGAAACGGACGCGAAAACGGATTAACAACCTTATAGTTAAGGAGGCATCGCCAACACACATACAACAATTCAAGTTGACATAAACCTCTCGTACATATAAAAAGATTATTTTGGACTATGTAAGGCACAGCACAAGGATGCTGCGCCTTCTATATAGTTAGGGAAAAATACTATAACTACATAAAGAGGAGGTATTTATGAAAACGCGGATGACTGAGCTTTTTGGCATCAAACATCCTATTATGCTTTCCGGTATGAGCTGGGTTAGTGTCCCTAAACTGGTAGCTGCCGTCTCTAATGCTGGGGGGCTGGGCATCCTGGCAACAGGTGTCATAGATGCTGATGAAACAAGAAAATCTATCCATGAGATTAGAGAACTCACTGATAAGCCTTTTGGGATAAATGCTTCACTTCTCTTTCCCGGTGCTGCTGAAAATGCCATGGTAGGCCTGGAGGAAAAGGTCCCAGTCATCAACTTTGCCCTTGGTAAAGGAGACTGGATCGTAAAGGCTGCACATGAATACGGGGGAAAGGTGATTGCCACAGTTGTATATAAAAGGCACGCAATACGAGCACAAGAGTACGGATGTGATGGCCTTGTTGTCACAGGGTACGAGGCAGCCGCCCACGGAGGTGATGCAACATCCCTTGTATTGACACCTGACATCGTGGATTCAGTAGACATCCCTGTAATTGCAGCAGGTGGCTTTGCCGACGGAAGGGGGCTCATGGCTGCCTTAGCACTTGGAGCAGAAGGCATTGCCATGGGAACACGTTTTATGAACACACAAGAAAGCCTTCTTCATGAAAATTACAAAAAGCTCTCTATTGAAAAAGGGGTGGATGATACAATTTATGGGACCCATTTTGATGGGCTTGGATGCCGTTCAATGAAAACCAAGACAGCTATAAAGGCATATAAACGGGGTTTTCTGGGCCTCCCGAATTTCCTGGATGCGCTCATCAACTCCAGAGATATGGCAAAGATGCTGAATCTACCATATTTAAAGCTTTTCATTGGTGTTTTGCTCTCAGGGTGGGAGAATACAGTAAATTTAGCCTACATGGCAACCGCCTTCCCAGCACTTAAGTCTGCCACCTTGGATGGAGATACGGAGAACAAAGGAGTGCTGCCGGTTGGACAGACTACTGGGTTGATTCATGATATCCCGACAGTACCTGAGGTAATGGAACGTATTATAACAGATGCAGAAGAGATACAGAAACGGCTGTCAAATACTGTAAAGTAAAGACGCTAAAATAGATTGTTTCTCTCGAATAGAGAAGAATCCAGAAGCCAGAATGAATTCCCCCTTTGAAGGGGGTTAGGGGGATGTTATTGGGGGTAACACCCCCCTGCCCCCCCTCAAGGGGGGACTTCCTTCTCTGCCCCCTCAAGGGGGAAATTTTTCCGAAAGGCACTCCTTAACATATCTCATAATCTTCATGGAAATATTCCAAAACCCTGCTGTAAAAATGCCGATATAGTAGCCGTCTGCAAGTCAGGCTATAGCCAAAATTAAAAATAAGGTTAATTATACCGAAAGAGTATGTTAGATAGGATGAGGATCCCCTCATATGGAGGTGTAAATGAAAAAGGGAATTTCGGTAGGTATAATCTTGATCGCAGGAATTCTTACCGTGCTTTATATATCCCATACCCATAGCAATTCAAACACAGAAGAAATCAGATTAAGCGGCACAATAGAGGTGGTAGAAGTGGATATATCTCCTGAGATATCCGGAAGGGTGATTCTCCTAAATCATATCGAGGGTGATCCTGTAAGAAAAGGGGAGATCCTTCTTAAATTGGATAGCAAGGGTATAATGACTGAACTAAGGGCTGCAAAGGCTGCTGAAAAGACAGCCGTGGCCAAAATTTCAATTACTAAAGAGCAGATGGAAAATGCCGAGAAAAATTTCTGCAGGTATAAAAAACTCTTTAGCGAACATGCAATACCTGAGAGCAGATATGATGATATAGAAACCGCCTTCAAGACCGCATCAAATACCTATATAATCGCACTCCACGGCCTTGATGAGGTACGGGCCAGGATGGATTCCTTAAATGTCCTACTGGAAAAGACGGAAATAATCTCGCCAATAGATGGAATTATACTCGAGAAAAACGTAGAAGAAGGAGAGGTGGCCTACCCTGGTGAGGTGTTGATGGTTATAGGCGATATAACAAGACCATGGGCAAGGGTGTATATCGCTGAGCAAGACATCGGCAAAATAAGGTTAGGCCAGAATGCATATGTTGTTACAGATGCATATCCTGATACACGCTTTAAGGGTGTATTGAGATACATAGCTGATAAGGCAGAGTTCACTCCAAAAAATGTAGAGACCAGGCATGAGAGGGTGAGGCTGGTATTTGAGGCAAAGGTATATCTCAAAAACCCGGAAGGGATACTTAAACCAGGCCTTCCTGTTGATACATATCTTCCGATCAAAGGGGATTAAAGGTGCAAACAGTAGCGAAGGTATCCTCCCTGACAAAACATTTTGGGGAGCTAACAGCTGTTTGCAACGTTAACCTGACCCTTAAGGAGGGAGAGATCTTTGGTCTTGTAGGCCCGGATGGTGCTGGAAAAAGCACCCTTATCAGGATGATAGCAGGGGTACTTGAACCCGGCTCGGGAGATATACAGGCCAAAGACGTAGATGTAGTAATAGATTACGAATCAGCAAGACATATCATAGGATACATGCCGCAAACCTTTGGTCTGTATGGACTTCTTACTGTAGAGGAAAATCTAAAATTTGTGGCTGATATCTTTGGCATTTGTGGTGATATGTATAATGAGAGGGTATCTACATTATACGGTTTCAGCGGACTTGGACCTTTTAAGAAAAGAAGGGCCCAAGATCTTTCCGGGGGGATGAAACAGAAATTAGGCCTGTCATGTGTGCTGATGCATATGCCTGATATCCTGCTTCTAGACGAGCCGACAAACGGTGTCGATCCTGTATCAAGAAGGGAGTTCTGGGACATGCTCCATTCTATAGCAGCCGATGGCAAAACGATCCTGATCTCTACTCCTTATATGGATGAGGCAAAGAAGTGCCATAGAGTGGCCTTTATGAAAGAAGGTAAGATATTTAGCCTGATAGATCCTGCCCGTGCCCTATCCGAATTTGAATATGCAACCTTTGACATAACCACAGATAATCCTCGCAGACTACTGCCTGCCCTTAAAAAAAAGGGTGGGTTCATATCCGTATCTCTGATTGGCGAGCGCATACACATCATATCCGAAAAGGGCATTCCTGCATCAGTGGCTTTAGAAAAAACGATCGAGGAGACTGCAGATGAGGATGTAGCCCTAAGTCAGGTACCACCCACAATGCAGGATATATATTTTTTATTAAGTGAGGAGAGATGAGATCTCGAAGGCTTTTATGCATCCATGCCTTTGCAAGGATGGAGACCCTGTATATAATCAGGGATCCTCGAAGCCTTGGGTTTGCATTCATTATCCCTCTTATCCTTCTCATACTTTTCGGATCGTCTCTTTCTTATGATGTCAAAGACATACCTTTGACTGTATGGGACCAAGACAAAACTCCCCAGAGTAGGCACATCATCTCAGCGTTTAGGGGATCTCCTTATTACAGGATAGTAGGCCTCAGGGATAGCTATAGACAGATACAAGACGATATAGATACCAGGAAGGCATCCACTGCCATAATAATACCGCAAAAATTCAGTAAGGCAATGGGAAAAGGCCAAAAGGGGTCTATACAATTTATAATAGATGGGACAGATTCTACAACAGCAGGGGTATCTTCCGGATATATAACAGGGATCATACAAAAGGAAAACCTTGAGACGCTGTCCAGTATAGACCAGGGATCAATAAGGATGCCTTCTATTAATCCCATCTGCAGGGTGTGGTTTAACCCTACTATGGAAAGCAAAAACTTCATCATACCCGGGCTTATAGGGGTTATTCTTGCTACAATAGCATCTCTCTTATCCTCTCTCACCATAGCAAGGGAATGGGAGACAGGCACTATTGAGACAATAATATCCCTGCCGGCTAGGCCTATTGAGATTGTTATAGGGAAGATGGTTCCGTACTTTGTTATAGGCATGATAGATGTTACGCTTCTTATCTTCGCAAGTGTCTTTATCTTCAACATACCTATCCATGGAAGCATAGCTCTTATCTATGCATTTTCCACGGTCTTTACTATAGGGACACTGGGCCTTGGTATAGTGATCTCAGGTGTTGCAAAAAATCAGGCCATGGCCAACCAGATAGCCATAATATCGACCTTTCTCCCCTCCCTTTTACTGTCAGGTTTTGTCTTCCCAATAAAGAATATGCCCATTTTCATCCAGGGGATAACATATCTCGTGCCGGCACGGTATCTGATTAATGCCTTAAAAGATATCTCACTCAAAGGGCTCGGGATGGAAGAACTCTACTTGAGTTTTCTTCTCCTTACTGCATTTGCAATAGCCATGATATTTGTTGCAGCAAGCAAAATACCGAGGAGGATAAAATAGGGGATGAATTGGAAGCGAATAAAAAGCCTTCTCAAAAAAGAATTTGTCCAGGCCCTAAGAGATAGGAGGATGCGGGTCTTAATCTTTGGGGCCCCCCTGATCCAACTCCTGGTGTTTGGATATGCAGTCAACACAGATATAAGAAATTTGAATATTGTGGTTTACGACAGATCAAATACATCCATAAGCAGAGAGCTGATAGATACATTCAGGGCTTCAGATTATTTTAAGGTAGTAGGATCAGCCTCTTCTCACCAAGAGGCTGAAAACATGTTGAATACAGGCAAGGCACAGGTGGCCATCTTCATACCGGATAATTTCACACGCAACTTAAGAAGGCTTAAAAAAGGGGATCTGCAGATCGTGGTAGAAGGCACAGACTCCATAGTAGCTCAAAAAGCAACATCTTACAGCTCAATGATAACATATGCGTTCCTGGACAAAAAGATGAGGAATATCAAAAATATCCCTGCAGCGACAAAGGGCACCAAGGTGCCATGGATAGATCCTGAGATCAGGATATGGTTCAACCCGGATCTAAAAAGCAGGAACTTCTTCATTCCAGGGATCATTGCCCTGCTCCTCACCCTTGTTTCTGTGCTGCTTACATCCTTTTCCATCGTGAAGGAGTGGGAGATAGGGACAATGGAACAACTTATTGTCACCCCCATAAGGCCGATCGAGCTCATAGCAGGCAAAACCATTCCCTTTTTTATCATCGGGATAATTGACCTCGTGCTTATATTTACAGTGGGAACTCTATGGTTTAATGTCCCTTTCAGAGGAGATCTTTTATTTCTTGCTATATCTGCTATACTCTACCTAATCAATACTCTCGGAATAGGATTATTCATCTCTGCCATATCGAGAACCCAGCAGCAGGCCATGATGACCACATTCTTCTATTTCATGCCCTCTGTGCTGCTTTCAGGCTTTGTCTTTCCTGTCTACAACATACCTGTACTCCTGCGCTGGATCGCCTATATAAACCCCATGACTTATTTCCTTGTCATATTAAGAGGTATGTTTCTCAAAGGAGTAGGGATAGAGGTGCTATGGCCCCAAATACTATTCCTTATATCAATGGGGTCTCTTTTATTCATCTTTAGTGTAAAGATGTTCCACAGGAGTCTGGATTGATGGGACAAGAATGTTCAATCCTGGCAGAAGGTCTTACCAAGAGATTCGGAAAATTCACAGCAGTGGACAGAATAACCTTTTCTATAGAAAGGGGTGAGATATTTGGGTTTCTGGGTCCTAACGGTGCAGGAAAATCAACTACCATAAGGATGCTGTGCGGAATACTGAAGCCAACATCCGGAAAGGCATATGTTGCAGGAATCGATGTGGAAAAAGACCCTGACTTGCTCAAGATGCACATTGGATATATGTCACAAAAATTCTCTCTCTATCAGGACCTTACTGTCGAAGAGAACATTGCGCTATATGCTGGAATATACGGGATAGATAACAGAATATTTAAAGAAAAGCATAATGAGTTGCTGAACCGACTGGGTCTTTTAAAAAAAAGAGACATCATGACAAAAGACCTGCCTACAGGATGGAAACAAAGGTTATCTCTGGCATGTGCCATTTTTCATGCCCCGGATATCCTTTTCTTAGATGAACCCACTTCGGGTGTGGATCCTGAAGCAAGGAGAGAATTCTGGAACCTGCTATACGATCTCTCTTCTAAAGGTACCACTGTTCTCGTTACCTCGCACTATATGGAAGAGGCCGAGCAGTGCCAGAGGATAGGGATGATCTTTGACGGCAAATTAGCTGCGAAGGGTACACCAGAAGAGATAAAGGAAAAGATCCCGGGAGCAATCTATGAGGCTGAACACCCACAGATACAAAAGGTATCAGAGGCCCTGAAAGGTATTCCCGGGATAGCGGATGTATCCCCATTTGGTAAAAGCCTGCACATCCTCTCTACAGAGCCACACTTAAGTGCCGGTATAATAGCAAAAAGTCTGGAAGAAAAAGGCCTTAAGAAGGTCTCTATAAGAGAGATCCCCCCTAGCCTGGAAGACGTATTTATATACCTCTTCAAGCGAGGCAATTAGCCGGTATCCAACTTTGAAGCATTCGTAAAAAGTCGGATTCAGCTAATATGTCATTTCGAATATCAGGGAGATTGTTTGTATTCTCATCATGTTACATCGGAAAGATTTCTCGCTTTGCTCGAAATGACAGGTTGTTGGGACTTTTTGCGAGTTCATCAACTTTATTTACGTGCATAATAATTTGACACACGGGCTATTGCCCTAAGGACATCCTTAAGTTCGCCAAAGACCGGTATCCCCTTGGTTAAAAACACGCGCCTTGTCTCACGCATCAGCTCCTCGATATCCATATATTCCATCTCCTGCTTATAGTTTGGCAGGACAAGAACAACTGGTTTTCCTGTTGTATTCACAACCTCTTTGGCCATGGTTGCAAGTTCATTATAAGGAGTTGCTTCCTTAACAGCTACCCCCATCCCCATGGCGAGGGGCTTGTAATGGTGAAGAAGACTGATCAATATTTGAATATCTATCTTTTTATCTTTCCCTGCATTTAACAGGGCTTCTCCTAACACATGAGGCGGAACAAGAGGATTTGCCACATCTATTGGATTTGCGGCACTGGACCCAGGCTTTGGAAGAACCTCCATGATCTTATCACTAATCCTTTTTTCTAAACGTGGAAGCGCCAACCCAAAGGCCTCAGCAGCATCACAAGCTGAAACACCTAATGCCCCACCTCCGCCTGCCACAGTGATTCCTTTGTACACCTTCTCAGGGAGCAGGGAAAACGCCATGGCAGTCTGCGCCATCTCCCACAGATCACCCACCTGGATTGCATTGCACTGCCTCAGGACAGACTCCCATATTACCTTATTCCCCCCCAAAGAGGCAGTATGACTTTCAACAGCCCTGTGCCCGGCATCTGAGAGACCACCTTTATAGACGATTACAGGCTTTTTGGAAGCAACATCCTTTAGAACCTTAAAAAATTCTTTGCCATCTTCCACACCCTCTATGTACATGGAGATAACCCGGGTCTCAGGATCTCTGCCCAAATATTCCAAGAGCTCTGTCTCCCTTAAGTCTGCACCGTTTCCAAAGCTCACTATCTTGCTGAATTTTATCCCCGCCCATTTTCCGATATGAGCAAAATCGATAGCCATGCCCCCGCTCTGCGACAAAAAGGCAACAGGACCACTGTCCCGCGAGAGATCAGGCCCCGGCAACAAGGTAAGGCCGCTTTTGGGACAGTATATGCCGAAACAATTAGGGCCTATAACCCTGATACCTTTATTTGCTATCTTTCTTATCTCATCCTCTAAGACAACTCCCTCTGGTAGCCCTGACTCCTTAAAACCGGCAGTAAGGATCTCAGCACCTGCAGCCCCTTTTCTCCTGCATGTCTCAAGTGCGCCTGGTACGAGATGGGCAGGTACAGCAATAATCGCAAAATCTATTTCTCCTGGGATCTCATCCACATTTTTATACATAGTCATGCCGGCAAACTCACCACCTTTGGGATTAACGGGATAGATCTTGCCCTTAAACCCTACTGATAAAAGCGAGAGAAGCATCCCACTTCCAAAACCAAACCCCTTGGCCGAAACCCCTATAATAGCAATATTCCTGGGGTTAAAGATCCTCTCAAGATCGCTGACTTCATAAATTTTTTCCGTTTCACACGTCATCCGTTTCTCCTTACATGTACTTTGCACATAAACTCTCCCGTATAGGAAAATCACTTACCAGCTAACAGTTCGTGCCTCCTGATCTATGTCAAGACCTTGCAATCCCGACCCATCTGCAACCTTATCATTTATAGCAATCATTATCTATATAGTCAAAGGAGTATCAGCCATTAACCCTTATCACTGTCAGTAGATCGTAGTTTTTATATGAAAATAGGGGTCAGGGTTCAGGGGTCGGTTTTCGGGGATGGATGTTTTCTCAGCACGTAGGGAGGGATGAGGGCAAAAGGCCCCTACATTTCCCATAAAACTATTTCCTTATCTTCTATCTTTCGTCTTTTATCTTTCATCTTCAATCTATTGTTTTCCCGACTATCCTTATTCACCCAACACTCAAAACCCAAAACTCAACACTTCTTTTACTATTCACTGTTTTCATATACGGGGCTAAAAAGCATAATGTTTTAACGCTATTGATATGTTAGTATATCCTACAAGCTCGATGAAAGGGGGAATAAATGATAGAGACCAGAGTAAGCAAGATATTGGGTGTTAAATATCCTATCCTTAAAGGGGGTATGGTTTGGGTCTCGAATGCAACACTTACAGCCGCGGTTTCCAATGCAGGTGGTCTTGGGGTCATGGGTATTGGTGCCATGGATATAGAAACACTTAATACAGAGATGGATACATTAATGTCAATAACAGACAAACCCTTTGGTATAAGCTTTCCTCTGATAAGGCCTGATTACGATGCCATGATAGGTACAGCACTGAGAAAAGGGGCAAAGGTTGTAGTCACTTCCGCCGGAAATCCGGCAAAGGTATATAAGATGCTCCAATCAGCAGGGGCCGTATCAATACATGTGACAGCAAATGTAAGGATGGCACAAAAGGCCCGGGACCTTGGATATGACATGTTAGTGGCTGAAGGTTTTGAGGCGGGCGGACACAATGGCAGGGACGAACTTACTACCTTTACCTTGATCCCGCAGGTGGTAGACGCCGTTGATATACCGGTGATCGCGGCAGGAGGCATTGGAGATGCAAGGGGCATGGTAGCTGCATTTGCCCTTGGTGCAGAAGGTATTCAGATGGGCACAAGATTTGCTGCGTCAAAGGAATCTCCTGTTCATGAAAATTTCAAACAGGCCATTATCAGTGCTAAAGACACCGATACCACAATAACCGGCAGAAAAGTAAAAGATCCTGTGCGAGTAATAAAGAACACACTCTCCCAAAAAATCCTGGATGCAGAAATCACAGGGGCATCTCCTGGAGAAATACTCGAAATGATAGGCCCGGACAGAAGCTATATGGCCTCAACTGATGGTGATGTAGAAAATGGCTCGGTAATGAGTGGTCAGATAGCAGGTATGATAAGAGAGATCAAAAGCGTACAGGAAATATTCGATGAACTAATATCCGGGATTGAGCCTGTAATCAAGAAGACAGGCAAAAGGCTGAAGACTAATGGCCGGGTGTAGGGTACTCTGCCGTTATGTACATCTACCAACGTCACTGCCTGCAGTCCTTACTGCTGTAGGGATTTCAGTGGGAGCGGCCATTACAATCCTTATTTATTGTTGAGCAATCACTGGCCACCTATGGATTGGGCTATTATATTGAGATTGAGACATATCAGGTGCTACTCTACCCTGAAATGTACGCGGGGGTTCCGGCAATGGGATTACTTGGACTGATCCTCTATTTTGTAACCTGCAGTATTGAGCTGCGTATAAGTCGTTATTTACACCTTGAGGAGAGTTAAACAAGTGAGCCATCACAAACCCCCGGGATGGGATCATCAGGTACGAGAAATATTCAGCCGCATATCCAACCGCTATGACCTTATAAACGCATTGATGACCTTCGGACAGGACCAGTCCTGGCGTCACTATGTAGTAGGCATGGCTGGTCTGCCAACTGGAGGCCGGCTACTCGATACAGGAACAGGTACCGGCAAAATCGCGCTGGATGCCGTTAGGAATGATCCGAGTCTAAGTGTGGCTGCTGCTGACTTCAGTTTAGAGATGCTGCGGATAGGACACAGGCGTGCCAGAGGCAAGAAGGTACTGTGGTGCTTAGCTGATGCGTTGATGTTGCCTTTTTCTGAGGCAACCTTTGATGCGGTTACCTCAGGTTATCTGGTTCGCAATGTGATCGATATATACCGTGCGTTTGAGGAACAAAAACGCGTTGTAAAACCCGGCGGCCGAGTGGTCTGTCTTGAAACATCCCCGCCTCCACGCAACCTTATAAGGCCTTTTATCCTCTTCTATCTAAATATTGTAATCCCCATAGTCGGAAGCCTGATCTCTGGAAGCAAAAAGGCCTACCAATACCTGCCGCAAACCACTCAGGTATTCTTAGAACCAGAAGAATTGGCCTCGATTATGAAGGATGTCGGGCTCAAGGACGTGCGCTATCAACGATTTATGTTCGGCACAGTGGTTGTAGTTGTCGGTATACGTCCTGAGGAGGACTCGGATTAGAGGGGGCAGGCTACTTTTTGCTTCTCAGAAATAGCCTGTCCCCTCTAATTTCACCGTGTGCTCATTATCGGCATAATCACCCTGAATATTTTTGCATATGCCTTCCGGACGATAGCAAGATTGAATAGGTAACGAATGAATCTCAGCAGCCTGTGGTTTCTCGGCCTGAAGGTGCTCAGATCATTATCATAGGTGATCTTTTCTATATAGAAATTCTTCTGAAAGATTGAGAGGAGCAGTTGATAGCTGATTATTGCAATGATATCCCATGCTCGCTCGATGTGATCATGGGGATAATCGATCTTTTCTCCCATAGACATCCTCACTATCTCTATCATGTGGTAGATGTCTATCTTGCTCCCTATAAGCTCCCTGGCTGCCCACAGCAGATAAATACACCCTCCACAGTAAGATACTAGCGCCTCGGCCCCTGTCTCTTCTGCATCTTTGAATTTTTTTACCCCCTCGGATATGATATCAAACGGGATTGAGATATTATATTTCCAGGAAGCACCGGCCCCGAATCCACAACAAAGTGAATCATTGCACGTATGTTTCATTTCCAGGATCTTTACGCCACATTTTTTCAGGATCTCTCTTGGCCTTTCACAGTAGTTCGCATCCGGAATCTTTGAGTAGCAGTTATCATGCACGCTTACCTTAAGATCCAATTGATTGGGCAGTTGTATTTCGCCTGAATTAATCTTTTCCAGTAACCATTCATGGAAATTGATAAATTCCTGGTCATGGACTACCCCCATCTCCCTTGGGTGCACCTTTGTAAACAGATGATAAACAGCATCCAGCATCGGGACGACAGTCTTCACACCCCACTTATCAAAATCCTCCTTAGTCCTTTGGGCTATCTGCTGCACAACATCCAGATATCCTCCCTGATAGAGATACGCACCCCCCTCCCACTGATCAATCCTGTCTATAGGCTTAAAATACTCTAACAGCCTGCTCCCGCCGATGATAAATGGGAACAAATGGGTGTAATTCCCGATCAAAAAGACCGTATCAGATGGACTTGGGACATAATCCATCCATTCCGAGACCCAACGTTTTTCCTTCTCAGATAAAAATACATTGATAAGCTGCCAGATATTCGGCTCTTGTGTAGGGCACACAAACTTGTATAAAGGAGGCGCACCCCTGGTCTTATACAAATCGTTCCATCTCTCGAGTATGAGCTGATAAGGATTAGCCTGCCTTGTGCAGTATGTATTACATGACATGCATGTTGTACATTTAGTGAGGACATAGCGGGATTGTTTTCCCTCTATAAGATTTTTCATCTCGACCTTTGCTTCCTGCAAAGGTAACTTAAGGACAGGACACTTATGAAGACACTCCCCGCAAAGATCGCATCTTTCTTCATGCCAGATAGAAGATCTTTGTTCCATGGCTACCTCCTGAAAGAATATAGGGTAACATCTTAATTGTTAAGGGCCATTTGTCAACAAGTAAGAATACAAGAGTGGAAAGCTGACCCCTGTTTTCATATAAACTCTCATGCCTGCGCGGCAGACACAACCAAAGATGAAAATGCTTTCGGGATGGGGGTTCCCTCCCTACGTAAATGATTAAATTTATCTCATCTTTCTCTTTAAGCTGAATGCTGACCGCTGAGAGCTGGGAGCTATTTTCATATAAAATCTTAAGAAATGGTCATAGATATCATTTGAACGCATTAAAAGCTCCTCCAATGTGACGCTTTTGCCTGTCACATATCTGTAGAAATTCTCGTAGCGTTTCTCGTTCAACCCCAGTTCGATCCATGGCAGGCGGCATACCCCAAGCATATCAAAAAGCGGGCGCAGCGTCTGGTGATAGATTACAGTATCCACCAGTTCCTCATCAGACCATTCTTGGCCCTCTTCCATCTCTTTGGCTACCGGCCAGAATATCTCCGATCCCCTGGCGCATGGCTATTTTTTGAATCAGTTTGAGTATCGAATCTTCATCTCCCCAGGAAATTTCACGCCCATCAAGGTCGGCAAGCGTCAATATTCCCTGCTCATACCCTTCTATCAAATATTTAAAGGCCTTATCAGCCTCAGCCACCTGTCCTTTAACATCATGGACGGGAAGGTCCTCGTGCCCGCGTACAACAATCGCCTTGAGGTTTTTTGAACCCATGATAGCGCCTATACCGGTCCTTCCTGCATTCCGACTCCAGTCGGTGTTTACGCAGGCGAATTTGACCAGATTCTCTCCTGCAACGCCGATTGCTGCAACATGCACAGCGTGTGTACACAATTTGTCTAAGATTAATCCTTCTGTTTCAAGGCAGGTCTTGCCCTTCAGCTCAGGCATGGGAATAATTTTCGTTTCACCACCATCAACAAAGATCACAGATAGTTCAGGTGCACACCCCCTGATGGACAGGGCATCGATGCCGCACTGACGGAGCTCAACACCGAATCCGCCCCCGGCAGAGGAATCGCCATACAACCCCGTAGCCGGTGATATGGCAATAAAAGAACACTTACCCGAAGATGGCAGATACACACCGGTAAGAGGCCCTGGAGCAATAACCAAAAGATTCTCAGGGCCAAGGGGATCTATGGTAAAGTTATGCCTTTTAAGATTATCCCACACCATTTTTGCACCAAACCCTCGCCCCCCAATATACTTCTCGATAAAGTTCTCTGAAAGGTCACGACGCTCGGCAGTGCCATGGGTCAGATCCACATGCAGATGCTTTTTGAAATACCCGCTTTTTATTCTCATAGCTCTTCCTTCCCTATCTCGGCATACTGAATAACCTTTTTCTCGCCCATCTCATAAAACTCGATCTCCTTCATCTGAGTATAGCTCAATACATTATTCAATCGCTTAGACTCGCCCAGCACAGCTTCCGGGATCAATTTAAGTGCACCCTTGGGGCAATTCTTCACACACTGCGGGTCACCTCCACACATATCGCACTTGATGGGATAATCACAGTCGTCGTGGGCATACATGGCCCCAAAGGGGCATGCTTCAACGCATTTATAGCACGAAATACACAGCTGTTCATCCAACCGGACAACGCCGTTAACGCGACGCAAGGCATTCACAGGACATACCTGTGCACATTTTGGTATCTTACACCGGCTGCACACAATCGGCATCCGAAGAACAGGGTGAGGATACGTAATCATAACCCTGATCGCAGATTTTTTCGGATTGATCACACCGAAATGTTCGATTGAGCAGACAATCTCACAGATTCTACAGCCTGAACACTGCTCCGGTATCACTGTCAACTTCCTGGTCATAAGACAATCCTCCATAATAGCGTGCGTTTGTAATACTGGTCGCTAATCATAAAACACTATATTATTACTAGATTTCCCAATGTTTTGCTACCAAAAAGTTCCCATACCCGCTTCCGGAAAAAGGGGATTGCCCCTGCTTTTGCCTCTTGACTCTCGACCTTTAGCAAAATTTTTGCCCGAATCATTTTTCACTTTTCCTGCTACTCCCCAAAGATCTTTCTCTTTGCAAGTGAGAACAAAATCTCCTGCCCGAGTTTCTTATAGAGCTTGGGGAGGGTCTTGGGAATTTTTGTGGTCTTTTCTCTGAGCACCATTTTACCGGCACCGGTAGGGCAAGTGGTCACGCAAAGTCCGCAACCAATGCATCTGGCAACGTCCACAACCATTTCCTCCTTAACAATAGACCACGCATTGACCGGACATCGTGAAATGCAGGCCTCACAGTTGATACACTTCTCGGGGTCAAAGTCTACCACATAGCGTGAAGGTGCGTCGGCATTTGTCTCACCCCTCTTGACGCTTGCCAGGAGAACACAGCAGCACGGGCAGCAATTGCATAGACTTCGAATTTGCCCCCCACAGTTATCGACGTTATGTACGAGCCCAAGGGATTCACAATTTTTCAGGATCTCTATTGTTTCATCATAGTCAATCTTACGTGCGAACCCATTCTCAATCAGGGTTTGAGCAAGCTCATTGAAAACAAAACACGTCTCTAAAGGGTAATCGCAACCCTTACCCACTAGTCGCCTTGCCTTTCTGCAAAAGCAGTCCGCAACCCCAATCAAAGCGCCATCCTTCTTAATCATTTCTGTTATGATATCGATCGGTAAGGCGCCGGATGGGTTTGGAACCTCCACATTGATATCGATTGTACGAAGCTCGGATGATTTTATGATCGTGGGTTCCGCCGGCAACACGCGATAGTAAGGAGTCTTAGTCACCATGGCATCTCCCAGTTCGCCTTCAATCAGGGTGTTGAAAAAACCGGCAAAGAATGCGCGTTGCGGGGTATCCTCTTTCTTTCTGACCTGCTGTTCAGTCATGAATACAGGGTTCCCCCGCTCATAGGCATCGAGCCCGTCTTTGGTCTTATAAGCCATGATAAGTGCCTCACGGGCAAGTCGCTTCAATCTTGTCCTAAGTTCAGCGAGAGGTATCTTCGACTTCTTTAGTAGTTTTGTAAAAGAGATATTTCCACTTAGCGGTAACATGGAGAAAACCTCAAGATCTTCAGCCGCAATTGTGAGTTGGAGTGCTTTCTTAAATTCGTCACGATTCTTCATTTTACCGGTCAACTCATAGAAATCTAAAACAACATCGTAAAAATCTTTCTTACTCATAATGTATTTCCTTTATTTATTATTTTGTTTCAGCAAACATACCCCACATTGAGATTGAGCACAATTAAATAGCTCAATGTATAAATTTGCTTTGGAGACCATAAATATAGGGATAGCAGTTATCTATACCAGATTAAAGGAGACAGTTACCGGTGAGAGCTGCTCAGAGCGTGTGTTGCCTGATGAACTTTCCGATACGGCCGATGGCTTCTTGCCCCTCTGGTAGAATTGAGGCAAAAAATTGCCAGATATGGATCATCTCCTCCCAGGGCTCCAAAATCACATCCACGCCGGCATCCCTTGCGCGTTCGGCAAGGCGGGTTGAGTCGTCGAACAGAACCTCTGATGTTCCAACCTGGATGAGCATCGGGGGCAGCCCCGTAAGATCCGCATATAGAGGTGCAGCTAGCGGCGTATGGGGATCTGCATTGCCGAGATAGGCCTTCGCATCTGCTATGAGGATCTCGCGCAGAATTATTGGATCGACTTCGGCCTTGGTAATCATGGACTCTCCAAGCTCTTCCAGGTCCACCCATGGTGAGAGACACACAGACGCAGCAGGTAGCGCCTCACCTTCATCCCTGAGTGCTATAAGGGTCGAAATCACAAGTCCCCCACCAGCAGAGTCTCCGGCGATCACGATTCTCGCAGGATCGAATCCCTCTGTAACAAGCCAGCGGTAGGAAGCCATCGAATCCTCTAATGCAGCCGGGAATGGATGCTCGGGAGCCAGCCGGTATTCGATGATAAGGGCCCGCGCCTTTGCCGCCCTCGAAATGCGCGCCGCCAACTCTCTGTGCGTGTTGATAGAGCCTGACACATAACCCCCTCCGTGCAAATACAGTACTGCCAGATCGTCTGCGGCATCAGGAGCCACAATCCACTCAGCCGGTACACTCCCCGCCTTTTGCGGTTTGCAGGAGATATCCTCTGCCACCGGGTACAGTGAAGCAGCAAATTCTAAAAGTTCACGATGCTCTTCAATCGTGGTATCGATCGAGGGCGGGTATGATCTCAACATTTTGATAACCTTCTCAAACTCCTGGCTTGGCATAGAAAATCCTCCTTATTAAAAATAACTAAACCTCAAACTGCTAAGATCTTCATTATTGATAAATCCGCAAAAAGTCAAAAACCAAATTCATTTCGAGGAATGTAAGCAATCCGTTCGCTCAAAAGGATTTCTTTGTGCAAATATCCTGTGTGGATCTGACCCCATTGTTTCATATCCATCGCCTTACCTTATCCTTATATTCCAACCAGGACCCACCGAACTTCTCCTCAAGCCTTCCCTCTTCAACCCTTATGAAAACCATGTCCATTACAATAGCAAAGACAGGGATAACCGTATATGGCGTCAAAGACCCCATGAGGATTGCTATCCCGATGAGAATGAACACCATGCCGAGATACATCGGATGCCTGCTGATCCGAAACACTCCGGTCATGATCAGGGCTGTTGATTCTTCAAAGGGCTTGACTGTTGTCTCGATCCCGTCAAAGGCGTTTGAGGCAATGGTGTTAATAACTATCCCGAATACTAAAGGAATGGCGCCGAGAATCTTCCAGGGAAAACAGATGACTTCCACAGCCGGAAAGAGAAAATGAAGCATAACCATTACCACGATGGCCAAGAATAAATAGGTTGGAGGTAATACCCTCTTGTCTGACATAATATCCCCCTGTCGATCCGGATTCCTTCTGCCCTGACATATAGTATACTACGTATTCGCAGCAATACATTACCACATCACGATACTTAACAAAAGGGGTCAGGCCTTCAAACTTGACATAAGTGTTACTTTGGAATAGTAATAATTCATGTCAAGGCCATTAAGAAATCAATGGCATGAACCCCAGAGCAAGCTTAAGGGGAATCAATTCGCCGACTTGTCCGGCATAGCTGAAAGCGAAGACGGAAGCGGACGCGAAGGCGGATTGAATATATCGGTGGCCTCTGTCTCATATCTGCAAGGTGAAGATATCATTTTAAAAAAGAATATCAATAGGTGTTGAGAAGGAGATGTTAAGTGAAGAATGAAGACCTGACCCCTTAACATTACACGGTGGCCTCCACCGAGCTGATAAGCCGCAGCCTCTCAAGGAGAGGAGTCCAACTTATCTCAGAGATTGCAGGCACTAGGGCACAGGCAGCGCAACAGAGACGGTAATCGTAGATCCCGGGATCATTCGCCAGGCACTCGAGAGGAACTCTAACAAGATAATCTTTGCCAGGTCATTTGCCTCAGCGACAGGGAGTACTCCTGTTGAGATCGCCATTATGATCGTGCCCACATCTGCAGGCACGTTTGCAATCACCTCAATAGAGCTCAGATTTGAGCAAGCTGGAGGCCTTCAAACAGGGGGCCGCATAACCGTACCGCAGGGATCTAAGGATATCAAGGCCATAGCAGATATCACCTGTAATGGTGGGGGACTCCTTCAGGCCCGGTGGGAGGTGGACGGTCAGATCCTCGAGTTTGTCACCCAGCAAATACCAGCCGGTATGGGGATGGTGAGCATAGAAACGCATGCCACCCCAGGTCTTCCCACCTATGAAATCGGACGGCACAGAGTCGAACTCAAGATCATCAACCCGTCACCTGGATTCAATGAACCCATCATCTACTACTACGCATCTCCAGGCATCAAGATACCCAGCATAGAGCTTATCACCCCGGAAGACAATACGAGTAACCATTTAGGCCTTTGTCCCTCTGATCAACCAAGATTTTCCTGGCAGCGCATGAAGGTGGTATGTACATATCGCTTTGAGCTTTTCAGATGCCTTGAAACTGGCCTAAAAGACACAAAAAGGATTGAGCACCAAGGACAAATTAACGCCCTGACATCATCCGGATACTATACCCTGAATGCCTATGATATGGAAAAACTCATAACAGGTATCCCTTATACCTGGCATGTGGAGGCATACCAGGGGAGAAGACTTGTTGCATCGAGCCCCTATAGGACAGTATATTTCTCTCCACCACCCAAGGAAGCGGGCCGGATTATCTTTGAATACCTCGGCATTGCCAAATTTACCACAGGGAAAGGGGGCTTGCTGGAAACCGCTGTCTCTGGGGTATCCCATATGGTAAAATCCCCCTCCCAGTTGGGCACTGAATTTGATATAGGACCTGGAGAGACCATTATCATAAAGACAGGAATCAAAAACGACACAAATATGGATAAAAGGCAGATCTATGTACAGTTCCTTGTGGACGGCGTTGTCCAGGACCAATCATACATCTCTCACCTGTTTATAGGGCAGGTAGCCCAAGTGGAGGGTGAATACCCCATCGATAAAGATGACGTGCGCTCCCACATCCTGGAACTGAGGGCTAGCAAGGGGCAAGGCGAAGATGCTCAAATCCTGGCAAGTCTGAACGCAAACCTCTCCAACACTGAGCCATTTGGCAATGGAGGCGAGGATAAAAAAAGGTGAACAGTACCCCTAAATCAGGTCAGAGCGCTGCGGATAATCCGCATTAATGCACAGCCGCAAGATTTGACGCTTCGGAACGAAGACCTGGAGCCGATACTTAATCTTGAGGGTGTACCGTTCACCAAAAATAGCCTAAAAAGATTTTCCTGACCTTGTCAAGAAGTTTATGCATTAAAAATGCCTGCAACCCCTATGCAGGCAGGCCCGGCTTTCTTCTCTTTTCTTACTACTCTTTCTTCTCCTTTTTCTTGCCCGATTTTTTCTCTTTAGCCTCTCCCGTCTCCTTTATCTCTTGCTTACCCAATTTTTTATCCTTTACCTTACCCGATTTTTCATCCTTAGTCTTACTCGTCTTCTTTATCTCCTGCTTCTTTGGTTTTTTATTCTCTACCTTTTCCGGTTTTTCTTTTTTCACTTCCTTCTTTTCTTCCTTCTCGGTTTTTTTCTCAGGTTCTTTCTTTTCTGCCTTCTCCGGCTTCTCCTTCTGATCCTTCTCTTCTACCTTCGTCGGCTCCTTCTTCTTTTTCTTCTTGGATTTTTTCTCTTCAGGCGCCTGTTCCAAGGGTTTGGCTTTCTTTGCCTTTTCCTTTGGCGGAGCAGCCTTTTTCTCTTCCTTGATTCTGACCATTTCCTCTACTTTCTTTTCATTCCTGGTAATGACCCTGAGCCTGGATTCTGTTTTCTTTATCTTGGCCCGCACCTTTCTGACAATGGGGTCTTTATCAATCTTTCCAGATTCAAGACCCTTTTCAGCCAAAGAAGATATACGGTAATTCAATTTGTTTTCCCAATAGACCTTCTGAGCCTCTCGTACCTTCCTATCCTTAGCCGCCATCTTCTCTCCTTTCCCTTTTAATCTTCTTTACCTTTTATAGAAGCAATCCCTTTTCTCTACCCCAAAAAAGGGTGGCAAGTTAGGTGTCATTCCCTCTTACTAAGTCTGTAATTGCAAATGACCCTGACCCTGAACTTTTTGTTGTGTACCATAGATCACTCAGGATTTCCATATCACATCATACCTATTTTACCATAAGATTTCAAATTCAGATTTACCCTTTTTTTGTATGTGCAAGGCCCAATAATTCTCTGCAATGGCGGTTGGTTATATTTCTCACGATTTGGCTCAATCAAACTGCAAACGGCAACCAAGGTAACAGGCAATAAATATGTCACCTTCTCTAAAGAATTATATTCGTCTGCTTGATTCTTTACAGATCATTTCAACCAGACTGTAGTGATGGTCTTTCTCAGGCATCTCATCTTTCAATCGGGCGGCATAAGCCTCAATATTTCCAAGGGCCTGTTTTTGCAGAAGAATGATGCGTTCCCCTCCCTTCAGTAATTTGAAAGACTGATCAATCTTTGCGCCTAATAAGGTTAACAGTCTATCAAGCTCATCATCAGAAACATGGAGCTTATTCTCCAATAAATTTAATATTTCAATATGAAGATTTCTGTATGCCTGGATGGTCTTTTCAGGGTTGATAAAAGACATGTACTCTAATAACCTTTCAACTTTCCTATGCAGTTCTTCTATTGAGAAGGGTTTTGTTATATAATCAAAGACCCCAAGCTTCATCGCCTCTATTGCAGTTTCTATTGTTGGATATCCGGTCATCATTATAACCTCGGAGGTAGGGGCATGCATCTTTGTGTATTTTAAGAGAGACATCCCACCCTCTTCCTCCATATCATCCATACCTGGCATATTTTTATCCATTATAATAATATCATACTCGGTAGATTTCATTAGCTCCATTGCGGACCTAATACCATCAGCCAGATCAACATTATAACCTAGCTTCTCCAAAGAGGCGCCAACCACATTGCGCACTGCCTCTTCATCATCAACAACTAATATCTTTACCTCCATATCTGCCCTCCTATGCATGATCCGAATTGTTATTTAACCTTATAATATTCTTTATTATATAACACACAACTGCAAATTTTGGAAAGATAAGAAACAGACAAGCAATTGTGCAGATCTCACATATAGTGTAAGGTATCGTTTCAGTAAATTACATAAAATTTTTGCCTTAAAAGGGAGTCAAGCATGGAAAAGCCAGTGCTGTTCGAGATAAAAGATGGGGTAGCTCTTATTACCTTAAATCGTCCAAACAGGCATAACGCCATTAACCGAGATCTTTTGGTTCACCTTACCAACTACATTGAAAAAGTGGCCGGAAATGATGGTATTAGAGTTGCGATACTAACAGGTAACGGCAAGTCATTTTGTTCGGGTATTGATCTTGATGAAGCGGAGATCGAGGCCCTGTCCGCTCTCATAATCGGGGGAACAGACTTTCCAGACGCAATTGCGGCTTGCAAAAAGCCTATAATAGGGGCAATCAACGGCCCCGCGATCACTGGTGGTTTTGAGATAGCCCTAAACTGCGATTTTCTCATCGCCTCTGAGATGGCGTCTTTTAAAGATACCCATGCAATGGTCGGGATACATCCGGGATGGGGGATGACACAACTCCTCCAGCAGGCTGTTGGCCAGCGAATGGCCAAACAGATATCGTTTACTTCTCAGACCATTTCAGCTGATAAGGCCTTTAAAATAGGTCTTGTAAATGAGGTGGTTTCCCATGAAGAGCTCATACCACGTGCGAAGCAGATCGCTTCTGAGATATGTGCTGTGAATCAGGACATGCTTGTAATAATAAAAGGTTTGATCAATTTCAGGAATAATGCCACTTTGGATGAAGCCTTTGCTCATGAACGAAAAGGGATGAGAGATTTCGCGAAGAAAAACACGGGAAGATCCTAATCTTTGGAAAAACGGATTGAATCTCAAGCGAAGCTCTCCGCCTATAAGGTGGGGCATTCCGGCAGTTTTCGTAAAATCCAAAATTGATGGTCCCGTAAAAAGTACCTGAGCATGTCATTGCGAGGAGCTTAAGCGACGAAGCAATCTAATAATATCATATAGTTATGCTCCACGAGATTGCTTCGCTTCGCTCGCAATGACACGTTTCTAGACTTTTTACGAGTGCATCAAAATTGTTATTTATCTAATTCAGCTCTAACAGCTGATCCAATCTTTTCTAATAGATACGGCTTTTTTATATACGCCCCCGCACCCAATTTCTGAGCCTCTTTAACGAGT
>JAYEFR010000030.1:43058-80396 GCA_034716155.1 Thermodesulfobacteriota bacterium | reverse complement strand
TACAGAAACAGACCGGGCGATATCAGGGAATAGCAGCCCGCTTCGATGATTTTTTCGAGATTTTTGTTGAACGGGAGCCCGGTACGGGGATTGATGAAAACGAATTCAGATGATTTGGGCTGATCTTCCTGTAGCGATATTGAGAGGCATGAGCCATTTTATCTCTGAAATTTCTGTTAGAATTTTAAGGGCGTTATATATTAAAATATCAAGGAGTCCCGCTATCCACGCCATCATTTAGTCACTTCTTTTTCAAGCTCAATGGCCCGTGCTTCAGGTATTTTAAGCTTATCTCTTTTTCTGTTCAGCAAGTTCCGTTCATCATCCGAGATTGAACCCGACTCCAGACAAGATTTCAATTCATCAATATACTCAAGTTCCTCAGCGCTATATTGAGGGGCCTTTTCCGATTTAGCAATACCTTCCTCAATCTCTGTTGCCCGTTTTTCAGGTATTTTGAGCTTATCCCTTGTTCTGTTCAGCATTTTTCTTTCATCATCCGAGATTGAGCCTGTCTCCAGACAAAATTTCAATTCATCAATATACTCAAGTTCCTCAGCGCTATATTGCGGGGCCTTTCCCGCTTTAGCAATATTTTCAAGCTTCATGCCCCATTCTTCGGAAATTCCCAATTTTTCTCTCTTTCTCTCTAATAGTCTTCTTTCATCGTCTGAAATGTTGCCCTCTTCAAAGCAGATTCTCAGCTCTTCTAAATATTTGGATTCTTCATCCAGCACAGCTTGAGCCGCTTTCGACCTCTCAGAATTGGTGCTCTCATAACACTGCAAGATTTTTTTGGTCACTTGATCCGGCTCGAACGGTTTCACAATATATCCTTGAATTCCCAATTTAACGAACTGGAGGATATTTTTTTTGTCTGCTATGGTAGTTTGCATGATTATAGGAGTAGATGTGTCGCCAATGTTCTTTCGTATTTCGTTAAGTACGGCGTCGCCCGTCATTACAGGCATCTTAACATCTAACAGAACAATGTCAGGGCTCCAGCTCTTGTAGATCTTTAAGGCCTCCCTTCCATTATCAGCAAACCGTTTTTCAAAGATATCCTCTGAGAGCATCCTCTTATAGATATCCTGGATACTCATAATGTCTTCGGCAATAAGCACTTTCAATTTTTTCATAACAGCCTCCTTTGCTTTTGTTGAACTATTTTTTGGGTTTCAACCGATAGTAAATCGCACCCCTGTCCTCAAGCATTTCAAAGGGTGCATTATGTCCATGCATAATTTCTGTACTGCCAAGGAATAAATATCCTTCTGGTGAAAGAATACGGGTTATTTTGTCAAGGATCTCTTGCTTTAACTTATCTGAAAAATAGATAAGAGCGTTACGTAAAAACACAACATCAAATATTCCAAGCCTTATTACCGGGTCTTTCAAATTATGATGCTGAAATGTAATTAATTTCATCACCTTGTCGCGCACGATCCTAGAATTGCCCTCTTTTCGGAAATAGCGATCAATTAAATCTTTTGGCATACCCTGGGGAATTGATGAGGCCTGGTATTGCCCGGTTATGGCGAAGGTCAGGGCGGTGCGTGCGATATCAGTGGCGAGGACACAAACCTGGTCAATGCACGTTTTTTCACCTCCACAAGTGCGGAAAAAATCGAGTGCCGTGATGGCAATCGAATATGGTTCTTCACCTGTAGAACAAGCCGCGGACCAGATCCTTATGTCCTTGCGTTTCCCCGTGAGTAAATTCTGTTGCAATTCAGGCAGGATGCGTTCTCGAAGAATTTCGAATGGCCGTTGATCCCGGAACCAGGATGTTTCTTTTGTGGTAATCGCATCCACCACTGAGCATCGGAGTTCACTTTGCGGCGGAGCAGATTTGACCCTGAAATAAAACTCGCCAAAGCTAAGGCATCCCCATTTTTTTGCAAGGTCAGAGAGGCGGTTTTCAATCAGGTATGCTTTGTTGTCCTCTAATGCAATCCCGCACTCTTGTCCAATGAAATCACGAAGCAACCTGAATTCCTGATTATTAATCCGTAGCGTCATGTACTTATCCCCCGGTTTTTGCGTATAAGGGCAACAATGCGGTTGGCAATTTCGTTCAGAGGCACTTTGTCATCGGCAAGCCCGGCCTGATCAATGAATCTTGGCATCCCGTAGACAACACAGGTGTCGTCCGATTGAGACAGGCAGTAACCTCCCTTGTGTTTTATAGCGGCTACACCCTGCATACCATCCTTTCCCATACCTGTCATTATAACGACCAGGATATTGCCCATATAAATTGGGACAAGTGACCGGAGCAATATATCTACAGAAGGCCTGCAACTGTTTTCAGGCGGGTCATCATTGAGGCCAATAAGTCTTCTCCGGTTATTCAGTGTCGCCACACTATCCTTCTGGTGTACGATCATATGTTTCCCCCCGGGGGCGATATACACGGTGTTGGGCTGCACATCCTGGCCATTGGTCGCCTCAATTACATTGAGAGCGGATCTCTTATCCATATTCTCCGCAAAGGTCGCAGTAAAAAAAGGCGGCATATGCTGGACCAGGAAAAACGGTACTCCCAGATCACCCGGAAGTCGGGGAATAACCTCAATAAGTGCACTGGGACCTCCTGTAGAGGCACCAATGGCCACAGCATCAATTCGGGTAGAGCGAGGATGACGTATAAAATCTGGACCATGGGGCAGGGGAACACAGGCGGAGTCTTTTACAGGCAGGGCAGGTTTTTGCAAAGTGGTCTGCTCAGATGCTCCCCTTTCCGGCAGAGGATTCTGGGCCGAATCTCTTACAGCCCTGAACCCCTTGCGGGATTGAAAAAGGCCTGTAATGATTTTGAATTGCCGGCGGAAGTCCCGGATGCTGTTTTCATTGTCGATCGGCCTGGTTACAAAGTCGAGTGCCCCTATCTCAAGGGCATTGATGGTTTTGTTAACACTGACGGGATCCGCATCGCTCAGGATTACAACCCCCACATCCGGATATATTTTCCTGATTTTATTAAGTACACTCAGACCATTTTGGTCTGATACCATAATATCAAAAAGAATTAGATCCACAGCCGTATGTATGAGTCTGATCACGGCGGTTCCTCCGCTGGTTGCAGTGGTCACTACTTCGATCCCCTGTAGACCGGCCAAGACACTTGAAATAATGCCGATCGAGACACTGTTTCTGTCAACTATCATTACTTTAAGTTTGTCAAGTTTCATAACTCAACCAATACAATCCCCATTTTTGCCCCGATCTTTTTTATAATACTCTAGAATTTTCGGACCCGACAAAATTATTAGCAATTCCTGCTTCAGCTTCACCACCCCACTTATATATCTTTTCTCCACACCTCCCAGATGAGCCGGAGCTAATTCGACATCAGCCTCATTAACTTGTACCACATCGCCAATTGAATCTACGAGGAGGCTGATTAATTCATTTTTAAGAAAAACGTTATGACTTTGGGGAGTTATTTTGCGTGGTCCCAGGCCCAGACGTACACCCAGATCGAAAACAGTGATAATCTGGCCTCGGAGGTTCACCAGACCATACACATAATTTGGAGCGCGCTGAACCGGCGTAATGTCCAGCACTTTGTTGATCTCCCGAACCACCAAGATATCAATACCCAGCAGAAAATGATTTATCCCGAAAGTGACAAATTGTTTGATGGCCATGCGCTATTACCTTTGAACATTCTTTTTTGTCATTTTATCTGCTTTTTTTGCAAACCGCTTAAACAACTCCTGCACATCCAGAAAGAGTGTCAATTTGTCTCTTACCACGGCCGATCCAAGTACTCCCGGGGGTGTGCTCTCGTTCTTCTGTACCCGCTCATCAATTTTAATGCTATCTACGATCCTGGAGGCCAAGATACCTGTTTTTAAATTGTTCATCTTTGGAAGAATTACGAACAGTTCCTTTACATCTTCAGGAAGTGGGGCCACAGGGATAAAATTTTCGAGACGAATTAATGGCAATCCTTCACCATCATAGGTGATAAACTCCTGTTTTCCGATCCGGGAAATGGTTTCCGAATCAACCATTTGTAATCGTGAGACCTCATCCAGGCGCAAGGCAAAATATTCTTCCGGGGCATTATTGAAGATGATGACGGATTGTTGATTGCCTGAATCTTTTTTTTGTTGTGTGTGCGCTTTTTCCTCTTGGCGATGACGTTCTTCAGCGCTGATTTCACCAAAGTGAAGTTGGGCGAGATCGGCAATTCCGGGCGCATCAAGGATCATAATCACCCTGCCGTCCCCCATGATGGTGCACCCTGCAAAACACCTGCACTCCTTGATGTGATCCGACAAGGATTTGACAACGATTTCCTCCATATCAATGAGATCATTAACAATAAGCCCAAAGCTGTTACCTCTTACATCCAGGACGACAACAAAAATATCACCTTGGCGTCTCTGACGGCGTTCTAAGGACGGATGCCTCTTCTCAGCGGTTTTTTCGACTTGCTGTTTTTTATTTGATGTTATTTTGCTGTTGTTCTGGCGTCTGTCCGCAATGCGCACACGTTGATCTATCATCTCATTGCTTGTTTCAGGATGGACAAAAGTGCGTTTCAGCCCCAGGATGTCAGCCAGACGGACAAGCGGCAGGAGACGTTCCCTGAGGCGCAATACATCAACACTACCCACCTTCTCAATCTTCTGGGAAGCATTACCTGCCTGGATACAAACGAGTTCCCGGACGTTAACTAAAGGGATGGCAAATCTCTGTTTCCCTTCTGTTACGATGAGTGAGTCGATAATGGTCAGGGTAAGAGGGAGCCTGATATAAACAGTGGTGCCTTCCCCGACAACACTGTCGATTTCAGCATGGCCGCCAAGTCTCTCGATATTGGTCTTTACCACGTCCATGCCCACCCCCCTGCCGGATATGTCGGTAACGGCCTTTGCTGTGGAAAGGCCGGGCAGGAAAATAAGATTCAGCTTTTCCTTTTCAGTTATTACTGCGGCTTCTTCCTGACTCAAAAAGTCATTTGTCATTGCCTTTTCAACCAATTTGGCTGTGTTGATTCCCCGGCCATCGTCAGCAACACTGATGTTGATCTGACCTCCTTCATGAAAAGCCTTTAGATGAATCTTTCCGACACGGGGTTTACCTAATTGCAAACGTTCATCCGGGTCTTCAAAGCCGTGGTCTATACAATTGCGTATTAAATGAGTCAGTGGGTCCGAAAGGCCTTCAATGATTGACTTATCCAGTTCAACTCCCTCACCCTCAATAAAGATCTGCACCTCTTTGGAGAGTTGATGGGACAAATCCCTGACCACCCGATTAAATCTGTTAAAAATTTTGCCTATTGGCTGCATCCGCGTTTGCATGATGCGTTCCTGAATTTCTGTGGTGAGCAAGTCCAGGGTTTTTATGAAAGAACCAAGTTTGGGGTTATCGTACCCGGAAGACTCGAGCATCTGACGGAGCTGATTGCGGCCTAGCACGAGTTCTCCGGCCAGGTTCATCAATGTGTCAAGAATTTCTACATTTACCCGAATTGTTTCGGCGGGTGAGCTTTTATCCACCACCCCACCCTTTTTTTCGGGAACTGAGGTTGTTTGGTGTGAGGAAGGCGATTCCGCCTGGGGAATCGGGTGCTTTTGGTCTTTTCCCGACAGGAATGTTTCAAGCATGTCTTTGTCAAGAGTAAATATTTGCTCATCCGGGATTTCCATGGCCATGCCAACAAGCTCAGACTCCATTATTGTTGCAAACAGACAATGGCAAGCTAAATCCTTCTCAATGCCCTTTTCGAATTCGGCATGGCCCAGGTCATGGAGATCTGAATCAAGACATTGGCCGAAAGATTTCATCTGAGTCAGGAATTCCTCAGTCGTGCGTTCCTTGGCCTTGAGGTCATTTTTCAGAGAGACACGGATCGCATAAAGGAGCATACCACCAAGGGAAAGTAGATCCTGCTTTTGGGCCTGAAATTCGACACTTTTCGCTTCTGACTTTGTCGCGAGATTTAACTCTATTCGGATGATATCAGGGCCGGCATAAGAAAATGATGCCTGTAGCTGTGCATCGGGCCTGCTTTTTGCTGGTTCTTCAGGCTCTATACCGAACTCGGAAAGAATTGTTTTTAATCGCTCCAGTTCATCTTTGTAAGAGACTTCATTGCTCTCCCTCGGTGACTTGAGCATGATTCGGACTTTGTCAACGCCTGCGAGCAGGGAATCGATTATGGCGGAATCCGGGATCATTTCGCCGTCCTTAATCTTCGTAATCAGGGTTTCCATTAAGTGAGTCAGCTCTGTTACAGCTTTTAAACCAGCAAATCCTGATAGACCCTTAACACTATGGATAGAGCGCAAGACACGGTTTATAGCCTCGGGGGGGATTTCCGTATCAAAATTCTCCATAGCAAGTAAATCCGGTTCCACAGTATCCAGGAGTTCCAGGCTTTCGGTAATAAAGTCACTGTTTGAGGATTGTTCATTTGAGCCTGTCACTATTAGTCCTGTTTTCTCACATCTTGAATTGTCCGACAATAGATTCAAGCTGACTTGCAAGCTTGGCGAGGGCTTCAGCCTGCGTTTTGGTCTGATCCGTGATTTCAGATTCAAACGTGGCCACGTCGTCCATTCCGCCAACTTGTTCTATGAGCTTATCCGTACCATTTGACACATTGTTAGCATCATTCACTATGATCTCTGCGGCCTTTCCCACTTCATCCAGGTCATTGGATACCTGCAGTTCTAATTCAATGATCTCCATTACATTTTTCGCCATTCCTATGCCGCTATGGGCTGCATCCTGCACGTTTTTCGACACAGAGCCGGATGATGTTGCTGTTTCGGTAATGCTTTTGGATATCTCGTTTGTCGTTGCCGTTTGCTCCTCCACTGCAGAAGCAATTGTAACCATGATAGAGTTTATCGCATTGACAGCGTTGACTATGCCTTTTATGGCCTTGATAGTCGGCTCCATATTGGACTGTATGCTCTCCACCTTTTCACGAATATCCTCAGTAGCCCCGGCCGTCTGTCGAGCCAGTTCTTTGACTTCATTGGCCACCACTGCGAAGCCTTTGCCGGCATCTCCCGCCCCTGCAGCCTCAATACTGGCATTAAGCGCAAGGAGATTGGTTTGTGAAGCGATGCCTTTAATTAGATCCACCACGTCGCCGATCTTACTCGCAGACGCTCCAAGCGTATTAATGATATCAGAAGTCTCTTGAGCATTTCTTGAGGCCTCCGTTGTCATATTGGCGCCCTCGCCGGCGTTTTTGGATACCTCATTCAGGGACGAATACATCTCTTCAATTGCGGCTGCTATATTATTAAGAGAAGTTGACATCTCCTCGGTAGCAACAGCCGCGGTACCCAGATTGTCCGACACGTCGCTTGTAGTAGCACCAAGTTTCTGCATATTTTCCGATACCTCTTGAGAGGAGGAGACTATAGCAGTTACTTGGGTATTGACTGCTCCGGCAGCAGAAGCTACGCTTTTTGCATTTATAGCTGTCATTTCGGTCACAGCAACAGTTTCTCTTGATTTATCGCCCAGTATCTTTGCCTTCGAAGCAGTGTCATCAGATATGCCGTTGAGTACTTCGGAGGCATGATTAATCGCGACAATGCTCTTGCTAATGCCCTCAACGATTTTTTGAAGGTGATCAGTGCTGTAATTAAATGTCTTGGCAAAACGGCCAATCTCATCCGTGCTGTTAACCCCTGATCGCTTTGTCAGATCCCCATGGATGGCTTCTTCAAACATATTAATAACTTCTTCAAACGGCTTTTCAATAAACCTCTTGGTCATGAACAACGCAAAAAGCGCAGTCAAAATAGTGACACACAAAGTGACCGACACAATAAAGGTGATCTGTTTGCGGATTATTATAGAGAGTGTCTTTTGTTTCTCGGCTATGCTTTTCACCCCCTGCCGTTCCTGTGCCGTCTGTTCCTTCTCAACGGCTGTGATATAGTCCCTGGCCTGAGAGGCGGTCTGGCAGATGCTCAAACCCCCAATTACCGACGTTGAAACTATAACGGCAGTGATCATAACAAATAGGATCTTGTTTCTGATCTTTGCGTTTTTAAAACTGAATCTTCTCATGATAATGCCCCTCTCCCGTACCAGAAGAATCTGCAAAACAGGTTCAGTCTCCTGCTCCAGTGGAATCGGACTGAGGCATGGCATGCATGCCTGTCAAGGATCATTTGAAAACCAGCATAGTTGATGTTTGATTAACATGACCAATATATTCCTCTCCGTAAGTGCTGAACCCAACGGTGGGAATATCTGAAAAGATTTTTGCATAATCATCAACTTGCCCTTTTTCCTCCAACTCCAGTGTTCTCAAAATACAATGGAAATTGATGATTCCTGAAATACTTCCAATCTCATTTATTTTCGTTTCCACATCTCTTCTTGTATCCTCGACTATGTCAGTAGATTCGAGAATTTCAAGTTCCATGCCTTCAATAATATTGCAATAAAAGACTATACTGCCATCTTCTTGTACCTGTTGCGGGCTGCGAACATAAGGCTCTCCTCCTGACATCAGGCCTACAGGATAGGTCATAAAGTGATTTTCTGCATCTTCTAATGGTATACCTAAAGCTTCCGTATATGCCTTTGCAGCGGGTTGATTATTGAATTCCACAACTCTCCTGTTTGCTTCATCCACTTTCGTAGCTGTAAGTTTTTTGCCAAACCTGCGGAAACTCTGGGTTTTGATAATATCAAAATCAGCCGCCGGCTTGATCAATGCCAGTAATGCCGCGTTTGTGTATGATTTTCCGTCAGCGTACACATAGGTCTCTTTGAAGATTTTATCATCACCAGCAGAGGCCCCTACAAAAGTGATATCAGTCAGGTTGCCGATTTTATCCATTAATCTTTCTTCCGCACCACTCAACCCATCAATCAGAATGATTCCAACGTATTTCTTAAAGTCCATCTCTGACATGGGCGTTTTGTAATAATCTTCAAAATTCTTGAAAACCTCAGGAACCATATTTTCTGTCCTGATATTTTCAACAACCCCCAGTTTTACATCTGCGATGACTTCGGGAGCAAATAACATTAGAACCACCGATCCCTTCAGCATTTTACCGGATACGATCTCTCCCGCTGTAGAACATCCAAAAACAGATGCCCCTTCAAATACTTGGGATAATTGATTGCTAAGCGATTCCGCACCAAATTTTGACGAGGCAAAAAAGATTGCCATTTTGGCATCAAAATCCCCGGACTGTTCTTTTATGTCAATGATAACGTCACCGATAGTTTTTTTTGTCGAACATATGGTTTTAATTTCCATTTTTATCCCTCCTTATTATCTAACTAGTTGATAGCCACATTAAGGTCGTTTGCTATTTCCCTGAGCTTTTCCACAACACCTAGATCATCTTCTGAATTGGCATCATAGTTATCAAGCTTGATTCCTTTTAAAATCAGCTTGGTTTTCGTTGTGGCAATCAATGTCTCAATCCCCTTTCCCCTTTGGTCGATAATAGCGTCAATCATTGTTTTGATCTTACCTGCCATTTTTTACCCCCTTTTATAAGTTTATTAGAGCTAGCCTTTTAATCTTTAGGGTAACTATTATTACCCTTTTTAAGATTAATCGGGATTGAGGGAATAAAACTTTACATTTATTACGCTAATAATAGGGTGTTAAAACAATATAAAAATTAGGTAGTAAAAACCAGTGTCATTGTAAATGCAATATGTCCCCTTAAGTGCAGAGCAAAAGTGCCCTTTTTTTATGGCAAAAGGTTGTGATGCCAGAGGGGGACATATCAGCTTTGCTGACACACAGCACAAAAAACTGTTGCAATGAAACCGCACTGCACTTATAAGGGATGCATATGAAAGATTTTGAAGAAAAGGTGACACATCCCAGAACGGGTTTTAGTCACTGTTTACTTACAGGCTCTTTTGGTGTTTTTATGGTATGAATACCATAAAACATATGTAACAGATTAATATAATTAAGTAATTAGAAAGGCTAAAATTGATGGCATGATGGGTTCAAATCCCTGCGTGCCTACCAATATTGGCGCATTCGTAAAAAGTTAAAATTAGATGGCAAAGTAAAAAGTCCACGCAGTGTCATTCTGAGGAGCGGAGCGACGAAGAATCTCAATGATATTAGATTCTTCGCTATCGCTCAGAATGACAAAAGAGTATTTTTCAGACTTTTTACGAAGCCATCAATATTGATGGAGTATATTTATCATGGCAGACAAGAAAGTTACAATAGACGGGAAGGAAGTTTCTACAAAGGCATCTATTATAAAAGATATTATAGATGGCCCTTTAGTTGTTGCAGCCAGAAAAGATGGGACCTTAGTGGACTTATTATCCCCTGTTAACGGTGGGGAGGATATAGAGACTGTAAAGATAGACTCCGAAGATGGACTAACTATCATCAGGCATTCGAGTGCACATGTGATGGCCGAGGCGGTAAGGGCTCTCTTTCCGGATGCAAGGCCAACTATAGGGCCGGCCACCAAAGATGGCTTTTATTATGATTTTGATAAAAATTCTCCCTTCTCATCGGAAGATCTTGCATTGATAGAGAAAAAGATGGCGGAGATTATAGCAGCGGATGAAGTCTTTTCAAGACAAGAAATGAGTAAAGCCGATGCGATAGAGTTCTTTAAAGATGCAGATGAGCCATATAAGGTAGAACTCTTAAATGATATAGATGAGGCGGCAGTCTCTTTGTATAAACAGGGATCATTTACAGATCTTTGCAGGGGGCCTCATATCCCGTCTACCGGTTATATAAAGGCATTTAAATTACTCTCTGTGGCTGGGGCTTACTGGAGAGGTGATGAACATAATAAAATGCTTCAGAGGATATACGGCACTGCATTCAATAATAAAAAGGACCTTAGAGGTTATCTTAATTTCATAGAGGAATCCAAGAAAAGAGATCACAGAAGATTAGGCAAAGAACTGGAACTCTTTATGACCTCTGATGAGATAGGCCCTGGTTTGATTGTATATTTGCCCAAAGGCGGGATTCTCAGATCTATCCTTGAGGACTTTGAGAAGAGGCTTCATATAAAACGGGGATATGAGTTGGTTTACGGCCCGAGCATACTAAGGGCTGGTATGTGGGAGAAGTCCGGCCACATGGATAACTACAGGGAAAATATGTTCTTCACAGAGATTGAGGGCGGGCTTTATGGCATAAAACCCATGAACTGCCTTTCCCATATACTGGTCTACAAATCTAAGATCAGGAGTTACAGGGATCTGCCTATTAGATATTTTGAACTGGGGACAGTTACAAGGCATGAAAAATCAGGGGTCCTTCATGGTCTTTTACGGGCACGACAGTTCACGCAGGATGATGCCCATATATTTTGCAGGCCTGATCAACTCGTTGATGAAATCGCCTCTATAATCGATCTTGTGGCTGAGGTTATGGCTATATTCGGGTTTGAATATGAAATGGAGATAAGTACCAGACCAGAGAAGTCCATTGGCTCGGACGAGGATTGGGAAGTGGCCACAAAGGCATTAAAAGATACGCTGGAATTAAAAGGACCGGCATATGATATAAATGAGGGAGATGGGGCATTTTATGGACCTAAGATAGATGTAAAGATAAAAGACGCTATTGGGAGACAGTGGCAATGTGCGACTATTCAGTGTGATTTTTCTCTGCCTGCACGTTTTGGTCTGAGTTATATTGCCTCTGATGGGTCAAAACAAAGACCTGCTATGCTTCACAGGGTGATTCTCGGGACTATAGAGAGGTTTCTAGGTATACTTATTGAGCATTATGCGGGGGCATTTCCTGTTTGGCTGGCTCCTGTTCAGGCTATTGTGATGAGCATAACAGGCGCTCATGCTGACTATGCTGCTCAGATAGCGGACTCCATGAGAGATAAGGATATAAGAGCCCACGCTGATATCAGGAATGAAAAGATAGGCTATAAGATCAGGGAAGCCAGACTTGCCAAGGTTCCATATATGGTGATAGTGGGGGAGAGGGAAAAGAGCGATAATACGATTGCGGTAAGGGATCTAGGCGGTGAACAACAAATTATGAAGGTAGAAGAACTGATATCAAAGATCAATAGCGCAACACCCGATATCTAAATTTATTAATCTATGTTGACAATATACGCGTTCTTGATTTAAAAGAGCATGAATTCTAACTTATGGAGGTTGCTATAGGTAGAGATAATGGTGTTAAGGTAAATGATCGTATTTTTGCTGAAAGTATAAGGGTAATTTCCCCGGATGGAGAGCAGCTTGGGATTATGACGGCAAAGGTGGCCTTGGAAAAGGCTAAAGAGTTTGGGCTGGATCTTGTGGAGGTGTCTCCTAATAGCACACCATCTGTATGTCGTATAATGGATTATGGAAAGTATAGATATGAACAGACAAAAAAGATGCATCAAGCAAAAAAGAAGCAAACAACAATAGTTGTAAAGGAAATGAAATTTAGACCTAAAACGGATGAACATGATTATCAATTTAAAATAAAACATATAAGGCGGTTTTTAGACGCGAAAAATAAGGTAAAAGTGGCGATATTCTTTAGGGGAAGGGAAATTGTCTATCAGGATAAGGGGTTGAAGATACTGACCAGGGTGAAAGAGGAGATCTCTGATATCGGGGTGGTTGAGAGTGGACCGAAGAGAGAAGGAAGAAATCTATTCATGATGCTTTCCCCAAAGAGTTGAGCAGGAGTTTAATATGAAACAAAAGACAAATAGAAGTGCGGCAAAGAGGTTTGCAAATACAGCTAGTGGTAAGCTTAAAAGAAACAAGGCTTATACAAGTCATTTGTTGAGTAATAAGGCAAGGAAACGCAAAAGGAACTTGAAGAAAAGCACACTAGTGGATTCTGCAAATTTATCCGGTATAAAAAGGATGTTGCCATACTGTAACAAGGGGTAGATAGCTATGCGTGTCAAGAGAGGCAAAATCGGTACAAGAAGAAGAAAAAAGATTCATAAGATGACAAAAGGTTATAGAGGAGGCAGAGGCAAACTTCTAGGCATTGCAAAGGACAGCTTAAATAAAGGCTTGGTGTATGCATACAGAGATAGACGCACGCGTAAAAGGGAGTTCAGGCGCTTGTGGATTGCAAGGATAAATGCTGCACTTAAGTTAAATGGATCAAGGTATTCAGGGTTTATAAATGCCTTGAAGAACTCTGGCGCCATCCTCGACAGAAAGATACTTTCAGATATTGCAATAACAGACCCCAAAGGTTTCTCTTTTATTGTTACCTCAGTTGCAAGGGATTAGATGGAAAGACAGTTAGAAGAGATTAAATCCTCCTTTAAACAGACCATTGGAAAGGCCGGTAACAAAGAAGAGTTAGAAAAAATACGTGTAGAATACCTTGGAAGGAAGGGAATTCTTACTGCTATCCTTAGGCAGATGGGGACAATAGACCCTAAGGAACGCCCAAGGATGGGAAGGCTTTCTAACCAGTTAAAATTATTTATGCAGGAAGGCCTTACCGCAAGGATCGAAGAAATTGAGAGTGCTACGGCAAAGACCGGCATAGATGTAACCCTGCCGGGTAGGCCCATAAGAGGGGGTCGCGTACATATACTGAATCAGGTATTAGCCGAGATAGAGGACATATTTATAAATCTTGGATTTTCAGTGGTATCAGGCCCTGAGGTGGAGGATGACTATCATAACTTTGAGGCATTGAATATACCCTTGAATCATCCGGCAAGGGATATGCAGGCCACCTTCTATTTCTCAGATAATATATTGCTTCGTACTCAGACATCACCTGTCCAAATAAGGGTAATGGAGAAAGATGAATTACCCATAAGGGTTATTGCCCCCGGCAAGGTATACAGGTCTGATTCAGATGTAAGCCATACCCCCATGTTTCACCAGGTGGAGGGGTTATGGGTGGAAGAAGGTATTACATTCGCCCATCTAAAGGGCGTGCTTGAGGCATTTGTACATGCCCTGTTTGGCCTTGATGTGCCCATGCGTTTCAGGCCATCGTTTTTTCCGTTTACAGAGCCATCTGCAGAGGTAGATATGGGTTGCGTAATATGCAAAGGTAAAGGCTGCAGGGTGTGCGGATATACTGGATGGCTCGAGATATTAGGCAGCGGTATGGTAGATCCTGTTGTATTTGATTATGTAGGTATAGATCCTGAGAAGGTTACGGGTTTTGCCTTTGGGCTAGGTGTGGAAAGGGTAGCCATGTTAAAGTATGGCATCGATGATATAAGGCTATTCTTTGATAATGATATACGGTTTCTTACGCAATTTTAAAGAGATATAAGACTTAAGCATATGAAAATCAGTTTTAATTGGATAAAGGATTTTGTGGATATAGATGCAGATCCATCTGCTGTAGCAGATGCCTTGACTTTATCTGGTACAGAGGTGGAGGAGATAGACCACGTAACAATACCCGAAGAGGTAGTATGCGCTTGCATAATAAAGAAGGAACTCCATCCAAATGCAGACAGGCTCCATCTGTGTAAAGTGGATACAGGCAGTGAAGAGCTGCAGATAGTATGTGGGGCGCCAAATGTGAGGCAGGGGATGCTTACCGCACTGGCCCCTATAGGCACAAAGCTTGGTGATTCCATGGTTGTGAAGAAGGCAAAGATAAGGGGTGTGGATTCTTATGGTGTCCTGGCCTCTGAAAGGGAATTAGGGCTCACGGATGATCATACCGGCATCATGGAGATAGAAGATGAAAGTATCTGTCCGGGAGACATACTGATTGATAAGTTAAAATTAGAGGATTGGGTATTTGACATAAGTGTCACCCCTAACAGAGGGGATTGTCTCTCAGTGATAGGTATCGCCAGAGAATTGTCTGCTATATTTAACACCGGTGTAAAATATCCGCCCATAGAATCAGAAGAAGATAAAACTCCAATAGATACAATGCTTTCTGTAGAGATAGCCGCAGTAGATGCCTGCCCCAGGTATTGTGCCGGGGTCTTGAAGGGGTTGCGTGTCGCTAAGAGTCCATTTTGGATGAGGAGACGATTGTTCCTCTCTGGAGCGAGGGCGATAAATAATGTGGTAGATATAACCAATTATGTAATGCTGGAATATGGACAGCCATTGCATGCATTTGATTATGACTTGATTGGCGGGCATGCAATTGTGGTGCGGAAGGCCTATGATGGAGAGACCTTTGTAACCCTGGACTCCACCGAAAGGTTACTGCTTAAGGATGATCTGCTTATTTGTGATAAAGAAAAGGCAGTTGCCCTTGCAGGTATTATGGGTGGCGAAAATTCTGAGATGTCGAATGACAGCAAGGATGTAGTCCTGGAGAGCGCATATTTTGATCCTGTGCGGATCCGCAAGACATCAAGCAGGCTAAACCTTTCTACAGAGGCCTCCTACAGGTTTGAGAGGGGCGTAGATCCGGATGGGCAAAAAAAGGCCGTAGACAGGGCAGCCTCTCTTATGGCCCGGCTAGCTTATGCAAGGGTCTTGAAGGGTGTTATAGATGTAAATCATTTGGGGTCTGCTCCTAGAAAGATATATTTGAGAAAGAAGAGATTAGAGAAGATCCTTGGTGTAAGTAATGTCAAAATATCCAAGGTAGAAGCCATATTCAAAGGGCTTGGTTTTGAGATAACCAGGGATGAAGGGGGATGGGGAGTTATTGCCCCCTTATTCAGGCACGATATTGAACGAGAGATAGACTTGATAGAAGAATATGTAAGGATAGATGGTATGGACAATGTCCCATCGGATCTGCCCGGATTTAAACCTCAGATTAAACCATCTGATGTTTTAAAATTAAGAGATATACGCACCACCTTGAGTGCTATGGGGTTTAATGAGGTAATAACGTATTCATTTATCTCTCCAAGGTGGGGGGAATGGTTTAAGGACAGGTATCTGGAGTTGAAAAACCCCATCTCAGATGAGATGGCTATTATGCGTACATCTTTGATCCCAGGGCTTGCATCTGTGGTAGCGAGGAATAAGAGGATTCAGCTAAGAGACATACATATCTTTGAGATAGGCAAATGTTTCTTGCCTGTTCAGGACAGTTCGCATCTTCCAACAGAGATAGAGCGGTTTGGTATTGCCATTTCAGGTTCAAGAAAGAAGTTGCACTGGTCTGAAGAGGCAGGCCAGGTGGATTTCTATGATATGAAGGGGATAGCGGAGTCTATAGTCCCGGATATAGGATTCAGGCCGTCCAACCATATATTTCTTACCCCTGGTATTCAGGCAGACGTATATTCAGGCTCCGTGTTTATAGGCTACATAGGTGCCCTGAATCCAGACATAATTGAATACCTTGACCTGTCGGATGATATATATGTAATGGAGATTGGACTAGAGACTTTGCTCATCAGAAAACTAAAGGAGATAAGTCCTTTACCCAGGTTTCCTTCTACATGCAGAGACATCTCGCTGGTGGTGGATAATAGTACCGCATATGAAGATATTGAAGGTATAATATTATCTAAAGGGATTAAGGACTTGAAGCAAATTGAGGTGATTGATGTGTATCGTGGAGAAAAGTTGCCTCAAGACAAAAATGGGATCACCTTGAGGATTACCTATCAATCTGCGTCCAAGACCTTAGAGGATAAGGTGATAAACAAATGGCAAAAGGTGATATTGGATACCTTGAGAGAAAAACTCGGGATATACCTAAGGCAGACATAACAGTCATTGTCTTGATTGTAGTCGCCTTTGGCGTACTAATTCTACCTGGAACTGTCTTTTCAGAATATATTATTACCACTGAACATGGCAAAGTCTCAGCACAGACATATTGGATTTTAAGAGACAGGCTTTATCTGAAAGACAATGGCAATTTGACTTCCGTACCGCTTAGGGAGATGAAGTCTATAGAGGGGGGGCTTCTAACGATCTGGAAAGGGATCTCCATAAAGAGGCCCTTTCCGGATTTTTGGTCCAACTCAAGGATTTGATGGACACAGAAGAGATAGTAAGAGATTTATAAAATCAGGGGATCCCACAGACATGGACTATTCTATAGAGCACTTAAGACAGAGCAGTGTTTTTGAGAAACGCTTTAAAGGGTTGTTATCTTCTAATCCTGTCCTGACCGGGAAGTAAGCGCCAAGAATGCAATCTTGAGTTATGAATTATCTCCCGGGCTCAGGCTTTCACCGGAGAGTATCTTTATGCATTCTTGTTTTGTAATTTCACCACAATAATAATCATAAGCAGTCTTTATCATCTGCATTGCAGTTGGCATGGCACCCTCCAGCATCTTATTGATATTGCATACCTTTTCTTTCCCTGTAGAGAGGGTCTTGTATTTAAGGTTGTCTTTTATCACAATGTTCTCTCTCTTTAGATTTGCATAAAAAAGTCCCAGGTATGTCTTGTCCTTTAGTATGCCCGACTTATTTAAAAGACGGGCTATTTTGAATGCGGTTTCGCTTCTAAATAAGCGGTTGAAAAACAGCTGCCTTTTAAAAGTCCTTTTTATCTGGGAGGCGGACAGGCCAAACTCTCTTGAAACTATTTTAGCAAAGGTCAATTCTTCAATTAAATAAGCCTTGATGAGTTTACCCATCAGAAAATCCGGATTTAATCTGTTATCAATACAGGTTTCTATATGTCTGTGCATGTATGTAGCGCTATCTGTCTTGTCGAGGTCTTTATCAGAGTAATCTCTTGCAATGGAATTAATTACAGGGTGGAATGTTATGTCAAGGGCACAATGAGTAATATAGCCGATGGTGAAGGCCAGATCCTTATTGTCTTTCGAGGTCTCAAGGATTTCCAGGATGATCTTATTTGTGGGATATCCATCTCTTCCATGGAGTTTTTCAGAGACTGTATTAACACTGTCCTTTGTACCATAATAAAAGGTATCCGGGGCTATAGCCCCAAGATGGTAATAGTAACTATGTGAAGATATAATGGATTTAAGGGTCTCTTCTTCAATCGCTTTCAGGACCTTATCTGCAAAAAATAGGTGTGTATTTTCTTTTGGCATTCAGTTTTTTTATAACATATTTAATTTTTTAAAGGTAGTGGATTACCATCTATTATAAACCTTTTCCGCAAAGCCTAAGAATTTATCCAGGTATATTTTTTCTCCGCTATCCAGGATAACATTACCTGTAAATAAGCCGAATACCTGGTGTTGTTCAGTGGCAAGCACACCCATGTTTATTTTTGCATTGCGGTCGAGTATGGGCAAGAAATCAAGTTCAAATCTGCCGTCATTACTACTAAACCTCCATGGTTTTAAAAAATCGGTTCCATCGAAATGAAAGGTGACTTGATCGAGTTTATGTATCTTGCCGTCATAGAACAGGGCATTTTCTGAAGCAGCACTTGTATCTCCGAATCCATATCCGATATTGAAGCCAAATGAGTGTTTATCAATAACACCAGATGCAGATCCCCAGTACCATGTGTTCTGCCAGGGCCAGACCCCTCGGCCCCAGTCCAGCACACCAAAGCAGTTATCCCCTGTGAGACCTTCATGTCTGTCTCCAACCTTAACCCAGCCCTTAGCAGGCATACAGTTTATCTTCTGATTGTAATAGAAACATCGCCGGTCTTCTTTAAAGGGAGTGATCATTACTATTGAGTCCATGTCTTTTTGCTGGTAGAGGCCGATCTCTGCCTTGATCCCTTTACCATTCAGAAAGGAGGGGAAGTCCACCTTAAGGATTCTTTCTCCTGATATCCTTTCAAAGGAGATCCTCAACTTCTTTCCATTGAATGATACCGAACCTTCGTGGGATGAACGTGGCAGATTGATCTTTCCCATGGGGAAGGGCACGACTTCATTTTCTGTAGTTTGGGTCTTTTTCTCAAGGTCAATCCAGGATACAGACATCATTCCCAGGTAACCTATATCAGAGATGGTCAGGGCCAGGACTGCCTTTGGGCTGAGTATTGCGTAATAATCCCACTCTTTGATCCTCAATTTATTGAGAAAATTGTTCTTAAATCGATGGATATCCTCCCTGTTGTATTCAAGTATCAAATCTCGTGCCCAGCCTTGTTGAACCAATGTCCCATCTGGATTCAAAAGTTTAGATGGTGATATAATCTTTTTTTGCATTCTGCCACCCATTATATACGATACAATTTATACCCAATAAATTTTGGTGTTGCTTGCTCCATTAATAATATAGTTAAAATTAATACTTGACCAGTGTCAAGTTTATTTGACCTTATTTTAGCTCTTAATCATAAAAGTGCTTTAAACAATAGTAAGACTCTTTTATAATTAAAGGCCCAGGGTTTTATGTTTTTACAATTTTAAAGTTAAGGAGGGGATTAATGGAGAACATAGACAAATTTATACTTAATCCAGACGATTGTATCTTAGGTATTGTGGATATTCAGGATAGGCTCTACAGGGCAATGGAACCTGAATTTAAAAACATTTTTGTAAAGAATGCCGCCATTTTAATAGAAACTGCAAAGGCCTTTGCAATGCCGATTATTGTTTCTGAGCAATACCCAAAGGGCCTGGGCAAGACCATACCGGAGATAGATGGGCACCTTAAAGATATCCCCAGATTTGAGAAACTCTTCTTTAGCTGTTATAGAGAGAAGCTGATTAGGGAAAGGATAGAAAAACAAGGCAAAGCCTCTGTTATAGTTGCAGGCATAGAGACACATGTATGTGTATTGCAGACAGTCTTTGATCTCCTTAAAGATGGATATAATGTGATAGTGGCATATGATGCGGTGTGTTCAAGGCGTGAGATGGATAGACATTCCGCCTTGGATACAATGGCGCAGGCCGGCGCTGTTATCTATTCGACAGAGGCCATAGCATTTATGCTGATAGAAAAGGCAGGGACATCCAGATTTAAGCAACTTTCCTCTCTGTTCAAATAGTTAGGAGGGATAGGTCGGAGGCACGGTTTTATGGACATTTATTTTTAAGGGAGGATGAGATGAATATATATAAATTGCACACAATAGTTCAAAAGGCAGTGCTCGTTACCATCATCCTGCTTTCTATGATGTTGTGTGGCTGTGCCACTGTGCCTGTTAGCGGGCGCTCTCAGCTCCTTTTGATATCTGAAGAGCAGTAGAAAGCCCTGGGGGCTAAGGCCTATAAAGAGATCCTTGGCAAGGCAAAGATAAGTCATAACCCTGAAGTTGTTTCTCTTGTGAATAGGGTAGGCAGGCGAATTGCAGAAGTGGCAGGGCGAAGAGACTATGATTGGGAATTTACGGTCATAGATGATGACAAGACTGTTAATGCCTTTGCGCTGCCAGGTGGAAAGGTAGCAGTATATACGATGAAACCCGCATCAGGCAACTTAGAGAATATATTCCAGAGGCCATGAAGTTTTACAAGAAGTAAGCTTTATATAGGCCGGGGTAAGATTGAGACACGCCTTCAAACATCTTTGTCATAACGCATGATATTTGTATGAAAACAGAGGTCAGGGATCAGGGGTCAGTTTTCAGCTTAAAGAAAAATATAGAATAGATTCAATTTTTGACGGTTTTGTAAAAAGTCCATCATACTCCTTAACCGTCATTCCGGCGGAAGCCGGAATCCAGTCTTTTCAAGTAGTTGCAAATCATCCGGACTTTTCCCGGACCCGATCCGGGATCTACCGGAGTGACGACTTTCTGCGAGTTCATTAATTCCTGAGACCTTTGCATAACACCCATATTGTCATTGCGAGCTTTAGCGAAGCAATCTCAAAGTGCATGCAACCAATGGGATTGCCACGTCGGCCTAAAAACCTCCTCGCAATGAATAGGCCTGTCTGCATTATTGATTGGCAATATTCTTTTTAGCCTTATATTTCTCCAAAATTCATTTAAGCTTATATGAGCCACTTACCGATAAAGTTTCCGGGTTTATATATCTCGGCATAGATAATAGGAGTTATAGTGATGAAACTTGAGACTGTTACAAAGAAGCTTGATAAATTATCAAAGACACTTGTGATGGCGGATGTGGATGATCTGCCTTCTATTGGAGAATTGCTTAAACAATTGGAGGACTTTTCCAAGATTGATTGCAAGAAATGTCCATCCATTGTCTTTGAGGCAAGTTCAAAAGCTGTTGTACTGGCTGAGAAGATTGTACTTGAAGATGCCCCGGATCGTGAGGCCACGCTTGATGTGGTCTCTAAAACTGTCTCTTGCATGCAGTCTATTGTGAGGGATGGGATTGATCCAAAGGAGGTTGGGTTCCCACCTGATCTGGGGATTGGCGGTGAGAAGGCGCCGGAGGTCTCTGACGAATCAGGGTTCGGCCTTCCTGCAAATGTTGATGAGGAGATATTTAGTGAGTTTCTGGCTAACCAGGACTCTGTTCTCGAGGAAATGGAAGGCCATATACTTGCCATAGAAAAAGGCGATGGCCCCGAGGCTATGAATGTTCTGCGTCGACTTTTGCATACCTTAAAGGGTGAAGCAGGTGCATTGGGGCTCACTGATATTGGTGATGTCTGTCATAAAACAGAAGATTTTTTGCAGGAGGCAGGGTCTCCTACTCCAGTCGACACCCTCTTAGCTGTCAAGGACTGGTTTGCCGGCAGGTTTGAAGATTACCGTTCCAAAAATAGGACAAGTGAACCTGTAGATGTCATTCTTTCCAGACTTTTGGCAAGGCAACCTGTGGAGGCTGAAGCGCAACCGGAAGAGGGCGAAGAGCATGATGAATCCCCACAGGTTGTTCCCCTTGAAAGTGATCCAACCTTGCTTGGTGATTTTATATCCGAGGCAAACGAGCACCTGGAATCTGTGGATGCAGACCTGCTTAATATTGAAGGTGATCCAGGCAACCAGGATGCCTTGGACGCAGTGTTTAGGGCATTCCATACGATGAAGGGGACTGCGGGTTTTTTGAATCTCGATGATATTAAAGAACTTGCCCATACGACTGAGACCCTCCTTGATCGTGCTCGTAAAGGTGATATCGTGCTGGCCGGCGGTGCTATTGATATTGTATTTGATGTAGTTGATAGAATGAAGCGTTATATGGCAGACCTTGCTGCCTCACTTTCCAAAGGGGAAGGGCTGTCAAGGGATGATAGCTTGCCTGAGTTGATATCAAAGATCGAGGCTGTGGCATCAGGGGATGTCCCTGAACAAGCAGATAAAAAGATAGGAGAGATTCTTGTTGACTCAGGGGTTACAACTCCGAAACAGGTCGATGATGCCCTTGCCACCCAGGAATCAGAGGCATCAGAGAAGAAATTGGGCCAGGTGATGGTAGAAAAGGGGTATGCGCCTGCAAAGGAGGTAGCAGGTGCCCTCAGGCAGCAACAGGCTGCCAAGGGACAGGTCAAGGAGACTGTAAAGGTGGACGCCTCACGTATAGATCTGCTTGTAGATACCATTGGCGAGTTGGTGATTGCAGAGACCATGGTGACCCAGGATCCGGAGGTATGCCAGGGCGCCTCCATTCGTGTGCAGAAGAATTTTCGGCAGTTGACCAAGGTGGCGCGTGAGCTTCAGGAGCTTGGTATGGCCATGCGCATGGTATCCCTAAAGGGCATATTCCAGAAGATGGCCCGCCTTGTGCGTGATCTTGCCAAAAAGTCCGGCAAGAAGGTAAATTTTGTCATGTCTGGCGAGGAAACTGAGATTGATCGTTCAGTGGTCGATTACATAGGCGATCCGCTTATACACCTTATACGCAATGCAGTGGACCATGGGATCGAATCTTCTGAAAAAGACAGAAAAGAGGCAGGAAAGCCGGAATATGGGACTGTTGAACTCAACGCCTTTCATAAAGGTGGCAACATATATATCGAGGTGAAAGACGATGGTGGTGGTCTGGACAAGGATGCCATTCTTATTAAGGCAAAAGAAAGGGGATTGATTGCCTTTGAAGATACACTTTCAGATCAGGAGATAATCAACCTGATCTTAGAGCCTGGCTTTTCTACAGCCAAGAAGGTTACAGATGTATCCGGTCGTGGCGTGGGCATGGATGTGGTAAAGAAGAACATTGAGGCCTTAAGAGGGCGCATTGAAGTATCCACCGAGCCAGGCAAAGGCTCAACCTTCACGATGATCCTTCCGCTTACGCTTGCAATTATTGATGGTATGGTGGTCAAGGTCGGGGCCGAGAGATATATCATCCCCACCTTATCCATTACAGAATCGCTCTCTCCAAAGTCTGATATGATTACCACGGTAGTGGGCAAGGGAGAGATGCTCTCGGTAAGGGGGGAGTTGATGCCACTCTTTCGGCTTTCCAGACTTTTTGAGGTTCAAGATGCAAAGGAGGATTTCGCTGCTGGATTGGCAGTGGTTGTAGAAAGCGGGATGAAGCGGGTTGCAGTCCTGGTTGACGAACTTATTGGACAGCAGCAGACGGTTATAAAGGGCCTGAGTAAGGCTCTTGGGAAAACAGATGGCCTTTCCGGCGCGTCTATCATGGCAGATGGTCATGTGGGACTGATCCTGGATGTACCTGGGATCATAAAGATGGTCGCTGAATCGTGACAAAGATTAAGAATTATGAGTTATGAATTCATAATTAGTAAGATAAAGGGGTGAATATGATGAAAGACAGCACAAAAGCGGTAGCAATGGATGCTGCAATAGAGGACAAGGCCGGCAGGTATCTTTCCTTCATGGTCTCTGATGAGACCTATGGGGTGGAGATATTAAAGGTTCAGGAGATTATTCAGTTGCAGGATATCACGAGGGTGCCGAAGATGCCCGGGTTTGTCCGTGGGGTGATAAATCTAAGAGGCAAGGTTATCCCGGTGATGAGTCTCAGGAAAAAGTTTGGGATGGAAGAGATAGAGGATACGGACAGGACCTGTATTATTGTGGTGAATGTGACCTCTTCCGGTGGAAAGATTATTATGGGTCTTGTGGTGGACGATGTATCCGAGGTCCTGGATATGGGTGCGGATGCGATAGAGGAATCGCCTGAATTTGGAGTGAGCGTGGATACCACATTTATTTTAGGTATGGGTAAGATAGATAAAAAGGTAGTGATGCTTCTTGATATCGATAAGGTGCTGTCTTCTCGGGAGATTGAGACGATTGCAGGTGGCGGTTGAACAGAAAGGATCCATTATGGATCATTATATACACATTTAAAACCCCTGAGAGAGGAGATCGAATTATGGTTATAAGGATCATAATAGATGCAGCAGCGGTTATGCTTGGTTTTGCAATCATTACCTTTGTCCTATATGTGGTCTACGGTAAGGCTTTGATTACAAAACTGTGGGTGTGGCTATTCCCTGGAATCGGACCGCTTTTACTGTGCGTAATTATCGGCAGCAAAATGAACACGACCGGGAGCCTTATTCCTATTGCTATGACCCTTGTCTTGGGATGTTTGATAATGCTTGTTGATTTAATTCTTGTTGCCAGGCGCGTGTTAAACCCCCTAAATTACGTTATTGATAGTCTAACTGCAGGCGCTGATCAGCTCAAGTCCGCAACCGCCCAGGTATCGAGTGCATCTCAGAATTTGGCAGAGGGTGCAAGTGAGCAGGCGTCGTCTTTAGAGGAGACTTCGTCTTCCATGGAGGAGATGGCGAGTATGACGAAGCAGAATGCGGACAATGCGAATCAGGCAAACACGTTATCCAAGGAGGTCAATGTTGCGGCTGAGAAGGGTGCGGGGACCATGTCCCGTATGACAGGGACCATAGATGAGATAAAGAAGTCTTCAGATGAGACGGCGAAGATCATAAAGGTGATAGATGAGATAGCGTTTCAGACCAATCTTTTAGCCTTGAATGCTGCAGTAGAGGCGGCCAGGGCAGGGGATGCAGGAAAGGGTTTTGCGGTTGTTGCAGAAGAGGTGAAGAATCTGGCGCAGAGGTCTGCTGGGGCTGCCAAAGAGACATCAGAGTTGATAGAGGGGTCTCAGAAGAATGCGGATGCAGGGGTCAAGGTGACTGATGAGGTGGCAAAGAGTTTGAATGAAATAGGTGTCAATGCAAAGAAGGCAGTGGATCTTATGGGAGAGGTTGCAGCAGCGTCTTCTGAGCAGGCCCAGGGTGTTGATCAGGTAAACACGGCCCTTAGCCAGATGGATCAGGTTACGCAGCAAACGGCTGCCAATGCAGAGGAGACGGCCTCTGCAAGTGAAGAGCTTTCTGCTCAGGCCGAGCAGGTAAAGGATATTGTGGGAGAGCTCATGAGTTTAGTGGGTAGCTCGCAGGAAGAGACTGGAACAGTCGACAGTCGACAGTCGACAGTCGTCAGTCGTCAGTCAAGGGTCGAGGGTCGAGCCTCAGTTGCGCCTGCAGTTCGTGGCAGCAGGTCCCAGGAGGCCTTACCCAAGGAAAAAGAGGTAGGGCCTGATGAGGTTATCCCATTGGATGAAAAGGACTTGAAGGATTTTTGAATACTTTACTTATGAATTAAACTAGTCCATATAGTAGTCATAAAATGAAAGAAATCCTGCGGACAGAATATTTTCTGGAGCCTGGCTATATCTATGTTACCTTTACCCCGACGATTATTCAAACTGTCTTGGGAAGTTCTGTGGCAGTATGCATTTTCGATTCACGGTTATGTTGTGCAGGCATCAATCACTATATGTATTCACGCATAGTTAGTCCAGAAAAAGCGACAGTACGCTACGGCAATGTTGCTATCCCGGCTCTACTAAAGGTAATGATGGAAGCGGGTTCTCGAATAGAAGACATGGAAGCGCAGATATTTGGAGGTGCATGTCTTGAAAATGATCCTAAGGGGGATATTGGTAAGAAGAATATAGCTGTAGCTCGTTATACACTTGAGAAGATGAGTGTTCGCATTGTTTCTGAAGATACAGGTGGTACCATGGGGAGGAAAATCGTATTTGATACCACCTCAGGGCATATAGCAGTATTAAAGGTCAGAAGACTAAGGCACACGGATTGGCACTAAGGACAGTTGTGAGTAAAGAGAGGTGAGTTAGGAGTTTAGGCTTAAAAAATGGAATTGGGTGGATGGTAATGGTTAGTACACCAATGGCCATAGGTAATGTGAGAGTAGATATTTCAGACATGAAGGTCTCTAATCGAGTTGGAGATGTACTGGTTACATATGCATTAGGATCTTGTCTTGGGGTAACAATGTATGATCCGGTAGCATGTGTTGCCGGTATGATCCATTGTATGCTTCCTTTGTCTAAAGTAGATCCGGCAAAGGCAGCCAGGATGCCCTATATGTTTGTGGATACCGGTGTTCCTACCTTGTTTAAGGCAATAATCGAATTAGGGGCGCAAAAGGATAGAATAGTGGTAAGGGTAGCAGGCTGTGGCCAAATTTTTGGGGATAACAATCTTTTCAAGATAGGAGAGAGGAATTATACTGTGCTACGTAAGATTCTCTGGAAAAATAACATTTTGATTACAGGAGAACTTGTGGCGGGAAACGATTCTAAGACCATGTTTATAGAGGTTTCCACGGGCCGTGTTATTGTAAGGACCGGTGGAAAGGAGATCGAGATATGAGCTATCGCGAAAGGATACTGGCAGATGTAAAGACATTGCCTGCGATTTCCACAGCAGCTTTACAAATAGCGAATGTTCTAAGAGATCCTGATGTAGACATTAAAGATGTAATTAGAATTGTGGAATATGATCCGGGAATGACTGCGAATGTGCTCAGGCTGGCGAATTCTTCATATTTTGGTGGTTCGTATAATATAGGTTCTATCCAGCAAGCCATTGTGAGATTGGGGATTGACAAACTATTTGATCTTGTTACGGTATCTGCCACACATGAGGTTATAGATAAACCAATTGCAGGCTATGAGTTGCCTCCCGGAGAGCTTTGGCGTCATAGTGTAGCTGTGGCCATAACTGCAAAAAACCTTGCGAATAGTTTGGGGATAATGGCTGAAGATACAGCCTTTACTGCCGGCCTGCTTCACGATATAGGCAAGGTCGTGATCGGCGCCTTTGTGGAGAAAGATTTTGATAAGATCGATGCTATAGCAAAGGCGTCAGATCTTTCTTTTGAAACTGCGGAGAGAAAAATCCTTGGTATAGATCATGCTGAGATAGGCTATGCCGTGTTAGATATGTGGAAATTTCCTGATAAGATTACCAGGGCTGTGCGTTTTCATCATAGGCCTGAGGATATTCAAGGCGGTATTCCTGAGGTCGATGCTGTTCACATAGCTGATATACTGTGTTTAATGATGGGGATAGGCCCTGGCAGGGAGGGTCTTCGGTACAGGGTATCGGACGATATCTTGTCAAGATATTCGCTGACCCCTCCTATATTAGAGAAGATAGTAAGCCGTTCAATCGATGACATGAAAAGGTTTGCCGAATTGTTTGGTATACAAAGTGGAGGTGTTAATTGTGGCATATAACATCTTGGTAGTTGATGACTCTGAGATTATAAGGAAGGTGCTGATCAAGACTCTACTATTGGCAAAAGTATCTGTGGGAGAGCTATATGAGGCTGCAAATGGCAAAGAGGCGCTCGAGATCCTTGGCGACTCATGGATAGACCTCGTTTTTGCAGATATTAACATGCCGGTAATGAATGGAGTGGAGATGATAGAAATGATGAGTAAAGATGGCTTGCTGGATAAGATACCAGTGGTCGTTATTTCTACTGAAAGCAGCTCGACCCGTATTAATGAACTTAAAATCAAAGGGGTAAGGGCATATATACAAAAACCATTTACACCTGAGATGGTAAAGAAGGTCGTTAATGATGTTATGGGAGAAGACGATGACTAATAACCCAAAGAAGATAATGGAAGAGGCATTCATTTATGTGATGGAGAAAATGGCATTTATGTTTGTAGATGTGCCAGTTAAGGATGAAATTTCTAACATGGATGATGTGTGTTTTCATGTCCACATGGATTTTACCGGGCCAACATTTGGTAGACTTGGGCTTGCTATCTCAATGAAATTGGCATTGACTATAGCTGCAAACGTCATGGGCATGGAACCTGACGAACCAGTCATGAACATTATGGCTGAAAACATTATGGGTATGGGACCTGACAAACCCATAGACGAAGACCTTATAAGGGATGCAGTAAGAGAGATACTAAATGTAGTATGCGGTCGATTTCTTACCCTAATGTTTGGTGATAAACCAGTATTTAACCTCTCTGTCCCTCAAATTTCAAGATTGGATGCCGGCGGATGGGGGGAGATGATCTCCCGTCCGGAGGTCAATGCATTTATGGTAGAGAATAGTCCTGTACTGGTTTATGCGAGATTGGGATAACAGTTTACAGGGAACAGTGGGCAGGGGTCAGGGAAAATAAATGTGCTCTAGGAGCTATCGAGATTTTGAAGTCGGTACGCCTATGGCGGAATTTTTAGCACAGACCTCTGCGTAACCGGTACAGATTAGGGAGAGAAGATGCAGTGAAGAAGATACGGGTCTTGATTGTGGATGATTCAGCCGTGGTTAGGCAGATACTGGCCAAAGAACTTTCTAAAGATCCTGAATTGGAGATTGTAGGTGCAGCTCCTGATCCCTATATAGCCCGTGACAAGATCGTCAAGTTAAAGCCGGACGTTATAACCTTAGACATTGAGATGCCCAGGATGGATGGAGTCACTTTTTTGAAGAAACTTATGCAATACTATCCTATCCCTGCCGTGATTGTATCATCGCTTACACCAGAAGGAGGGGCACTTGCAATGGAGGCGCTTGATGCCGGCGCAGTAGATGTAATGTGTAAACCAGGACAGGCATATACAGTTGGTGACCTTTCTGTAGAACTTACAGATAAGATCAAAGCCGCCTCAAGGGCTAGATTAAAGAAAAAAGATATCGAGCCGGCTAATAACATAAAGGCACCCTCGATACTGGCCATGACACGTACGACTAATAAGATTGTTGTTATTGGTGCTTCTACGGGAGGGACAATGGCCTTGACCTCTGTGCTCACGGTGCTTCCAGCGACCGCACCCGGGATTGTGATCGTACAGCACATGCCGGCAGGGTTTACCAAGGCATTTGCAGATCGTTTGAATGAGATATGTGCCATTGGGGTCAAAGAGGCACAGAATGATGACACGGTTGTTCCCGGGAAAGCATTAATTGCGCCCGGCAATAAACATATGCTTCTAAGGCGTTCAGGTGCCATGTATCATGTCCAGGTAAAAGATGGCCCCCGTGTGTGCCGTCAGAGGCCTTCTGCTGAGGTCTTATTTAACTCGGCAGCAAAATATGTAGGGGCAAATGCAGTCGGCGTCATCCTGACAGGTATGGGATCTGATGGCGCAGAAGGGCTATTGGCAATGAAACAAAGCGGGGCTGTAACCATTGCGCAGGATGAAGAGAGTTGCGTGGTCTTTGGCATGCCGAAGGAGGCTATCAAATTAGGCGCCGTGGATCGTGTGGTTAGTCTGGATTTTATACCGGGTGTAATTTTGGCTAATGTGTAAATGCCGGTAACTATTCAGGTGCCAAATGTTAAGGACGTGAAACATGGACGAGGTGACATTCAACAGGTTCAGGCAAATTATATACAAATTGAGCGGCATTTCACTGGGAACAAACAAAGAGGCGCTTGTCGCTGCGAGGATTAGCAAACGGATGCGCGCCCTTGGTATCCCCAACCACCAGAAATACCTTCGGTATGTAATACAAGACAAGAGCGGTGAGGAGATCGTTCACCTTCTCGATGCCATATCAACCAACGTAACGAGCTTTTTCCGTGAATCCGATCATTTCGCGTTTTTAAGCAAGGCCGTCTCAGACTGGTTGGCCCAGGGGCAGAGACGTTTCCGTTTCTGGTCAGTAGCCTGCTCAAGTGGAGAAGAGCCTTATTCGATTGCCATGACACTCCTTGAGGCTACCAACAGTACAGCAAATACAGAGATAAAAATTCTCGCCACGGATATCTCCACCCGTGTTCTGGATAACTGCCGAGCGGGGACCTATGACACAAAAAAGTTGAAGCCCATTCCCCATGCCCTTAGAGAACGTTACTTCAACAAACATTGGGATGATCATACCACTTACTATACGGCCAAGGCCAGGTTGAAGGATCTTATAGTATTTTCGAGGATCAATCTGTCTGCTCCGCCGTTTCCTATGAGTGGCCCGTTTGATGCAGTTTTTTGCCGTAATGTCATGATATACTTTGATAGCAATGTCCGGAAGAATCTGCTGGATGAGATCCATCGTCTTCTCAAGCCCGGTGGATACCTGCTGGTTGGCCATGCTGAAAGCCTGAGTGCTATTAAGAGTGATTTCAAGATGTTAAAGCCTTCAATATATATAAAGAAATGAGGAAGGAAAAATACGGGTCAGCTATTAATTTTGTAGGGGCCTTTTGCCCTCATTGGCCCGCTCAAGGGAAATATGCCATGCAGGGGTAGAATCCGTATGAAAATGCCGTATCCCCATCCTTGGTTGTGAGCGCAAAGGCGGATTAGAAAAATCTAATGTATGTTCATTTTTGTACTCAAGATTACATTTTTGCCTGTCTTTTGACTACCCTTAGTGTCTACAAACGATGGTATTAAGCCAAATAAGAGGATGGCACGATGTTTGTTTTAGAAAGTCTGTATGAAAACAAAGTATCTAAAGGCATTCTTTATCTGCGTATCTCTGATGATAGTAATTCCTGCCTGTGTTTATGGTGCAATAGTAAGGGTGAGCTGGGAGGAAGATATAGGCACTAATGTGGCTGGGTATAGTGTGTACTATGGTACATCCAGCATGACGTACACACAATCTCTGGATGTCGGCTCCTGTATAGATAACATAGAGATTGGTGATCTTGATGAAGGATACACCTATTACTTTGCAGTGACTGCATATGATAGTGGGGGCAATGAAAGCAACTATTCTGAGGAGGTGAGTGTCTTTATACCAGGTGAAGATTATCCCACTGATGACCCTTCCTTGCCATTGAGTGCTGCCTCTGGGGGTGGCGGTGGCGGATGCTTTATCTCTACAGCAGGAATCTAAACCTCTTCTTAGTGAACAGTAAATAGTAAAAGAAGTGTTGGGTTTTGAGTGTTGAGTGATTAAAAATAGTCGAGAGTCAAAAAAAGGTTTTAGCTTCATGATTACCACTAGATTCAACTGATTTTTAAGAGGTCAAAAGACAGAGAAGTTGGCAATGGATTTCTTGACGAGTATCTTACTGATAGGTTTTCAATTTTTAGGAGGTTCTTTTAAATCATGAGTAATCTTGAACCAATCGAGAGGCAAAAAAAGTTTTAGCTCCACTTTTCACCTCATTTTTTATTAGAAATGGAGAATTTTAAAGAAAGAGTTAGATTTAGCGAGATACGAGTTTTCTACAAAATGCAGAAACCCCTTGTAAGATAAGATTATAACGATACAAATCGGTTTTTTTAGAAATATCTAGAAAGTTTAATATTATTAACCCTTTAGTTATCTTCTCTTTCAATATTAAAAGAAAATTTCATTTGGCATTATAAGGCGAAAATCGCCTAAATCAGAGATTGCTTTTTTTCAAGAGTAATGATGTGGCAACATGTATTAGTGCAGAATTAGGAAAGCTTGACACACACCCCTTTTTTGTAAGTGAAGTTAGAGTCTCGCATATTTTTGATTAAGGCTAGCAATTGTAAATGCCGATATTAAGCTAGATCCAGGTAAAGATTGGTGCGCTGTTTGCTTGAAAGAGAATAATATGGAAGACAACATAAAGAACAACAAGAAAAAAGCCGGCCACTTGGTGATATATGTTATCTTCTTATTTTTGATGATAGCAATCCCTCCCTTTGCTTATGGTGCAATAGTGAGAATAAGCTGGGAAGAAAGTAGAGAGCCTGGTGTGGCTGGATATAGTGTGTACTACGGTACATCAAGCATGACGTATACACAGTCTCTGGATATCGGCTCCTGTATAGATAACATAGAGATTGGTGATCTTGATGAAGGATACACCTATTACTTTGCAGTGACTGCATATGATAGTGGGGGCAATGAGAGTGCCTATTCTGAGGAGGTGAGCGTCTTTATACCAGGTGAAGACTCTCCAACTGATGACCCTTCCTTGCCATTGAGTGCTGCCTCTGGGGGTGGAGAAGGTGGCGGATGCTTTATCTCTACAGCAGGGATCCGTACCTCTTCTTAGTAAACAGTAAATAGTGAATAGTAACGGATAAGAATCTGAACAGGTCAAGAGTCGAAAAACAAAAGGACGAAAGACAAAGGATTAAAGATGATAAACTCGCAAAAAGTCGTCACTCCGGGACGGAATGGCGGTTAAGGGGTATAATAGACTTTTTGCGGAACCATCAAAGATGATGCTTTTGTAAAAAGTCCCAACAACCTGTTATTTCTGTCCGGTTACTTTCTGTAACATTTAATGTTGATTTTTTGTGGTATGTTTTTCGCATTCATCCTGATATGCCAAAAGAGAGCGAAGATGGACAAGAACGTACTGAACAGCCTACTTCAAAGCGAATAAGAGACGCAAGAGAAAAAGGGCAGGTAGCCAAGAGCATAGAGGTTTCCACAGCCTTTTTGTTTTTTGCGAGCATATTGGCGTTCTATTTCTATATCCCATTACTAGCCTCCAAGATGATAAAATTTACGAGGCTCTATCTCGGGAATACTCTTATTTGGGATGGCACCAAGGATTCCCTTGTAGAGCTTTTCTACAATGTTGTTATCGATATGAGCGCTATGTTACTGCCCATATTCATTGTATTTCTTTTTATCGGCTTCTTCTCTAACTTTATTCAGGTCGGCTTTCAGATGACGGTAGAGCCGATAATACCCAAGCTTTCCAAGCTGGATCCTATAAAAGGGATTAAACAAAAATTTTTTTCCATGAAAAGCCTGGAGATGCTGGTGAAATGTATACTGGTATTGATTATTATAACATGGGTTGCCTGGCGTGCTATAAAGAGAGAGATCCCTGTTTTCCCACCACTCATAAATTGTGATATAGGCGTCATTGTTTTGACGTATTTTAAGGCTGCCATGCACCTGCTCTGGGATGCACTCTGGGTTTTTATAATAATAGCTATTGCTGACTATGCCTTTCAAAAATGGCAGCATAGACAAGATTTAATGATGACAAAGCAGGAAGTCAGGGAAGAACTGAAACAAACAGAGGGCAATCCGCAAATAAAGAGTAGAATTCGCTCAATACAGCTCCATATTGCCAGGCGTAGGATGATGCAGGAAGTGCCCAAGGCAGATGTGGTGATCACCAACCCCACCCATTTGGCAATAGCTTTGCAATATGAAAGGGGCAAGATGATAGCGCCTACAGTAGTGGCAAAGGGGGCAGGGGTATTGGCAGAAAAGATAAAGGAGATTGCAAGGTCGTCTTGGGTGCCTATTGTAGAAGATAAACCTTTGGCCTCCCTTCTCTATAAGTCAGTGGAGGTGGGTGAGGCGATTTCAGAAGACATGTATAAGGCAGTGGCGGAAATATTGGCCTATGTGTATCGGATAAAGAAGGAGATATAGGTGGCAAATCCAAAAGAATCTTTGTTTAAACTCCCAACCAAATTTGCAAGTGATTTAGTGATGGCAGTTGGGGTGATGGTAGTCTTTATAGTCTTATTGATACCTCTTCCCACATTTGCCTTGGATATCCTCCTTACATTCAGTATAACCATTGGGCTTGTTATACTCATGGTGTCTATGTATACGGTAAACCCCCTTGATTTTTCCGTGTTCCCATCGATGCTGCTTGTAGTGACATTATATCGTCTTTCATTAAATGTAGCATCTACCAGACTAATATTATTGCATGGCTCTGAAGGTGAGCTTGCTGCTGGGCGGGTGATCAATGCCTTTGGCCAATTTGTAGTGGGCGGGAGTTATGTAGTTGGGCTTGTTGTCTTTGTCATCTTTGTAGTGATAAATTTTGTGGTGATTACCAAGGGTGCTACCAGAATAGGGGAAGTTACTGCACGGTTTACCCTGGATGCCATGCCAGGCAAGCAGATGGCCATAGATGCCGACCTAAATGCAGGTATGATTACAGAGGATGAGGCCAGGGCCAGGCGGGAGAGCATTAGTAGAGAGGCTGAGTTTTATGGTGCAATGGATGGTGCTACCAAATTCGTAAGGGGTGATGCCATTGCAGGCATTATTATCACACTTATTAATATAATCGGGGGAATAATAATAGGGGTTCTACAATTGCATATGCCTTTTGAGGAAGCGCTTAAGACATATACTACGCTCACCATAGGGGATGGGCTGGTTTCGCAGATTCCGGCACTCATTATATCTACTGCAGCCGGTATTGTGGTTACACAGTCAGCGGCTGACAAATCCATAGGAAAGCTCCTATCTGAGCAGCTTTCCTTTCAGCCCATGGCTATATTTAGTGCTGCTGCTATCATCTTTTTTTTCGGGCTCATACCTGGGCTGCCTCATGTCCCCTTTTTGATCCTTGCTGTTGGTACAGGTGTGTTGGGGTGGGTAAGTTTTAAGGGGATATCAGAAGAAAGGCCTGAAGAAGAAATCTCCCCGGAAGAGGAAGCACCACCAGAGGCATTATTACCGGTTGATACACTGGAATTGGAGGTAGGCTACGGGCTTATCCCATTGGTTGATACAGCTCAGGGGGGGGATTTGCTAACTCGCATAAAGGGTATGCGAAGACAACTTGCTCGGGATATTGGGATTATAGTGCCACCTATACATATAAGAGACAATCTGGAGCTTAAGCCGAATGAATATGTGCTTTTGCTAAAGGGGATAGAGATTGCCAAAGGAGAAGCCATGGCGGACAGACTTATGGTTCTGAACCCAGAGGATATTGAGGCCGACATCCCAGGGATCCCGGTAAAAGAACCGGCCTTTGGGCTTCCTGCACTATGGATAAAGAAGACTGATAAAGAACGTGCGCAGATGGCTTCACTTACAATTGTAGATGCTGCGACCGTGACAGCGACTCACCTTACAGAGGTAATTAAGGTTAATGCACACGAGCTTTTGGGTAGGCAAGAACTTCAGGTGTTATTGGATAATGTTGCCAGAACTCATCCCAGGGTTGTGGAGGATCTTATACCCAATATTTTACCAAACACGATTGTGCTGAGGGTCTTACGTAATTTGCTAAAAGAAAGGGTCTCTGTAAAGAATATGATAACCATCCTGGAGACCTTGGCAGATTATGGTGCGGTGACAAAAGACCCCGATATTTTGACAGAGTATGTCAGGCAAGCCCTCATGCGAGTGATCTGCAAACCATATGTGCATGATGGTGTGATAAACGTATTGGCTTTAGATCCCGGCAATGAGGCGATGCTCTCAGAAGCCATTCAACATACAGAACATGGTTCATATCTTGCATTAGACCCGGATAGGGCTCAGGGGGTATTGGTAGCTATTAATAAGGAGGTAGATAGATTGGCTAAGCAGGGAGTGACACCGGTTTTATTGGCTTCGCCTGTGGTCAGAGTGCACTTGAAACGTTTGGTAGAGAGGTACATGCCGGAGGTAGTTATCCTGTCCCATAATGAGATTCCACCCGAGGTAACAATAAAAAATTTAGGAATGGTGAGCCCGAATGCAAATTAAGACATATAAAGCGGTTTCTATGAAAGATGTTTTGGCACGGGTAAAGCAAGAGATGGGTTCTGATGCAGTGATTATTTCTACAAGACAGATTAATAATAAGAACTTTGGTCTCATGACAAGACCAATGATCGAGGTTACTGCTGCAGTAGATTATGATGAGGAGATGTATCACTCTCATTTTAAGAAAGGGATCTCCAAGGATAATAATTATAATCCACAAGGTAGTACTCGTATATATAAAAGAAACGACCTTAATATAGAAGGCAATGAAAAGGGTGTCGTATCTGATGTGGCCGACCTTAAGAGCATGATGAAAATGCTACTGAAACGTTCCGAGACAGAGTCAAATAAAGGCTCTGTCATAAAACACACCTTAATCTCAAGGGGAATAAGCGAGTCTATTGCAGAGTTAATTGTATCCAAGATGGGTAATAATGTAGGGATAGATGATGTAAAGAGACTCCTTAAAAAGATTGTACGGATTTCAAAAGCGCCTGTTGCCAAAACCTGTGTTTTTTTAGGTGCCACAGGAGTAGGCAAGACTACCACAGTTGCTAAGATAGCAGCGAAGGCAGTATTGAGCAAAAAGAGGAAGGTGGGACTTGTCACGTTAGATACTTATAGGATAGGGGCTATAGAACAGGTTCAGACCTATGCCAAGATTTTGAACATACCGTTTAGATCTGTGACAACACCAGATGAATTCAAGATGGCTATTTCTCAATTTTACGAAATGGATTTAATCCTTGTAGATACAGTAGGGAGGTCACCGCTTTGTCATGATTATATAACAGAGATCCATCAATTTTTTGATGATAGCCCTACATATAAATTTTTGTTGCTGCCGGTGGCCACTCGAAATGCAGAGATGGAACGGATAACAAGGGGGTTCTCTGAAGTGGGAGTAGACAGTATGATATTCACAAAAGCAGATGAGGCAGTTAAATTTGGTTCTGTTATCACGCATAATCTCCTGTTCAGGATACCCATTGTATACATTACTGTGGGCCAAAGAGTACCGGAGGATATAGAGGATGCCACCCCGTCAGGGATAGTGGAACTTTGTCTTGGAGATACACAATGAAAGATCAGGCACATTCACTCAGAAGGCTTGTTATGGAAAGAGATATTACATCTCCGATAAAGGTTTTTTCTGTGACATCGGGCAAGGGTGGTGTTGGTAAGACTAGTATAGTGGTGAATATAGCTATTATGTTGGCTTCTATAGGCAAAAAGGTCTTAGTCCTGGATGCAGATTTAGGATTGGCTAATGTAGATATGATTTTAGGGCTGATACCAAAATATAACATAAGGCATGTCTTAGAGGGAGAGTGTTCTATAGAGGATATATTGTTAGATGGTCCAGGTGGTATAAAGATCATTCCCGCATCATCAGGTGTTCAAGAGCTTGCAGATCTTTCTTACGAACAACAAATTTCTCTGACCAATGCACTGGACTATTTTAGCCAGGAAATGGACTATATGCTGGTAGATACAGGGGCAGGCATATCAAAAAACGTAATGTACTTCAATATGTCCGTCCAACGTATAATTTTGGTGGTAACCCCTGAGCCTACCTCTATTACGGATGCCTACGCCTTAATAAAGGTGGTGAGAAAAAAATACGGGATAAAGAGGTTTAACCTTATAATCAATAATGTTTTATCCATTATAGAAGGAGAGGGTGTAGCAGAAAAATTGAGATTTGCGTGTGAGAGATTTTTAGGGGATGTGTCTCTCGATATGCTTGGCTCAATACCTTATGATAAACATATACCTGAATGTGTAAGGGGGCAAAAGGCATTTGTAGGAGTCTATCCTAGAAGCATCACTGCCCAGCGCCTGAAAAGTATAGCTAAGGGGTTGAATAGCATATCGAACCTAGTAGAAGAAAATGGGAATATGCAATTTTTTTTGAGGAGAATGCTGCTTGAGCAAACGGGGGGGGTGAACAATGCAGGACATGGCGTT
>JAYEFR010000030.1:0-43048 GCA_034716155.1 Thermodesulfobacteriota bacterium | reverse complement strand
GAAGATCAAGGCTAAGGTTATTACCGATTTTACACCATTGATAAAGTACATAGCAAGCCGTATAGCCATGAGGTTGCCTCCTCATGTAGATATACAGGATCTTATCAATGCTGGAGTTATCGGGCTAATGGATGCTATTGAGAAGTATGATGCATCCAAGGCGATTAAGTTTAAGACCTATGCAGAGTTCAGAATCAGAGGCTCAATCTTAGACGAACTTAGATCTATGGATTGGGTTCCCAGGTCTGTGAGACAAAAGGCCAGGAGGATTGAGGGTGCATATGCCAGGTTAGAGGGTATCCTTGGAAGGCCTGCTAGTGATGAGGAGGTAGCAGAAGAACTGGATATTGATATTGAAAATTTCTATAAACTCCTTACAGAAACAGCTTCTGTGACACTGCTGAGTCTGGATGATTTTGGCGATGATGAGATAAATTCGTCGAAGAGGAATCTCATTGAGTTCGTTATGCAAGAAGAAAGAGAGTGGTCTTCTCACAAACTTGGTCTGGCTGAAGTAAGGGATATGGTAGCAAAGGCAATAAAGTCTCTTCCTGAGAAAGAGCAGATGGTGATCTCTCTTTATTATTATGATGAACTTACCATGAAAGAGATAGGACATGTCTTGAAGTTTACAGAGTCCAGGGTTTCTCAGATCCATACAAAGTCAATATTGAGATTGCGCTCTAAGATGCAAAAGATAGTTAAAGAGGTAAAAATATTATAATAATATCTTAAAGGGTTTTGAAGATGCATGAAAGTTATTATGGAGGATATTATGGCATTAGATCAAAACATGAAGATTCTTGTAATAGATGATTTTTCTACTATGAGAAAGATTGTAAAAGGTATTCTCAGGCAATTGAATTTTAACAATATAGTTGAGGCGGATGATGGTTCTACAGGCCTGAATGTGCTTCAAAACGAACAGGTGGATCTTATCATTTGTGATTGGAATATGCCTAAAGTGACGGGCCTGGAGCTATTAAAGGTAATACGAGCAGATGACGCCCTTAGAGAAATCCCGTTTCTTATGGTTACTGCAGAGGCAAAACAGGAAAATATAGTAGAAGCGGTCAAGGCTGGTGTGAACAATTATGTAGTGAAACCTTTCACATCTGAGATACTAGATAAGAAGATTAAGCAGATATTTAGTAAATCCAGCTAAGAATGTGTGGAGGGACGGGCCGCCTTTGGCGGAAAAAGGTAGGCTATGGCAGATAGTAATGACAGTAATAATAGAAAGGCTGATCTGGATAAAGAAGGGATAACCTTACCAGGATATGAGAAAGAGAAAGAGGATCCGGACGAAGAAGGGGTCTCTGCCTCAGATGAAAAATCCAAGGGGGATGCTGAGAAGGATACTCCAGATACGGTAGAGGAAGGCTCTGGGAAGAAGAGTCCTATAAAGATTATAGGGTTTGCTGGAATAGGTATAATTGTTTTGCTTGGTGCAGTTTTTTTCTTGTTTTTAAACAAAAAAGATGAGGTGAGTACACCGCAGAGAGTATCCCCATATCAGAAGGTTCAAGTTATTGAGGAAGGGGAGGTGTTACTTGATCCATTTGTGATCTTATACAAACAGAAAGATGCTCATACAGGGGTATTGCTTGCTCAAGTTAGTCTGCAGGGCGATCCCCGATATGTTTCTAATATACAATCAAAGATGTTTGAAATACGCTCGCTTGTGTTAGATAGATTAACTACAAATGTCCAGATCTATTCCAAGAAGGAAATCCTAGATATCCTTGAGGCAGATCTTAGTGATCTCGGGGTGAGGAATGTGGACTTTGTTCAGTACCAACTGAGGTGATTATGGAAGAAATGTTACCACCTTACATAGTATATCCAGATCCTTTAGGCTGGTGCATTTCCCAATAATTGTCAGGGATCAGGGGTATATTGGAAGGTGATCATCCTGTCTGGAGGTCTTACGACGGACAAATAAGCAACGGACTACTGACAAGCATTGTAGGGGCCGATGCCCTCATCGGCCTTCGCATAATACCCATATTGTCATTGCGAGCGTTAGCGAAGCAATCTCAAAGTGCCTGCAACCAATGGGATTGCCACGTCGGCCTAAAAACCTTCTCGCAATGACAGTAGGGGCCTTTTGCCCTCATCGGCCCGCTTAAGGGAAATATGCCCTACATCAACATCCCCCTGGCCCCCTTCAAAGGGGGAGTCTGTCCGAGCAGATTAAGGGATGGAGGGTCCGCTCAAGAACCCCTCTATCCCGAAAATGTTTTTATACTTCATTGTGAGCGTGGATCGCTCATGAGGGTTTATACCATTGATTGATGAGAGATAAGAGGCTGTCTCATCGTGGAATGGGTTCAAGATCAGCTGGTGTGTTTATATTTAAGAACATCCTTTCAGGTTTTCCAGATGCTCTTATTTGATCCTCGGTGACCTTTAATACAGATACATCTTCCCTGTCTATGAGTTTGGCTATCTTTAAGAGTTTTCTATCTAATAATGTGGCTATAATAGGTATCAGTCCTTTATTGTATATAGCATGAAGGGGCTCTATCCCTTTGTTCCAGACTGGTATTATAATATCATGTTTACCTGTCAGAGATGTCATATATTCGATAAATTTTATATCAAGCAGCGGCATGTCTGCTGCAAATACAAAGACATAATTGGTTTTTGCTACCTTTAGTGCAGTATATATACCTCCCAGAGGGCCACAATCAGGTATGATATCTTCTGCTACCTCAAGTGTATTCAGGCCATCTCTTTGGTGTCCAATCAGGATAATATCATCGAACACATCCTGTATTACATCTATCACCTTTTTTGTCATAGGCTTACCATTGATTGGTGTGAAGATTTTGTCTTTACCAAACCTTTTTGACCTGCCACCCATAAGCACGATTCCTGTCATTTTCTTCATGATGCATCTGTATACAGATCTTTAAGGTTTGTATCAAGAAGAGACAAGAAGACATAGTATATAATGTATAACTATCTGCCTATTCGCTCCTAATCTTTATTGGCTTGTCAGGCTATTTTAAAGCTATCAAGCCCTAAATTGTCTAATGAATGACGGTTCACTTTTTACTTGATGCATTGTAGAATGCATGGTATGTGTTGAAAATATAACAGATATCCAAGGGGGTAAGGATGGCGAATTTGAGTGAACTACAGGATTCCGGATTAGAGGAGTTTTCCCCTGATCAGATCGAGCAGGTAGATAAGATTATTTCAGAGAATAAAGAAAAACCTGGCTCACTGATACTTGTGTTAGAACAGATTCAAGACGTTCTAGGTTATCTACCTATAGGAATTCAGAATAGGGTAGCAAAGGGTCTGAATATTCCTATAGCGAATGTTTATGGCGTAATTACATTTTATTCATTTTTTACCATGACTCCCAGAGGCAGGCATAATATCAGGGTATGCCTTGGTACTGCCTGTTATGTGCGGGGTAGCAAGAGGATACTTGAAAAGGTGACTGGGAGTTTAGGTATTGAACCTGGAGGATGCACGGAAGACAGGCGTTTTTCTTTGGAGACGGTTAGATGTTTAGGCGCCTGCGGGCTGGCCCCTGTAATGGTAGTTGATGATGATACACATGGCAGGATGAAGGTTCAAAAGATTGAAGGCATCCTGTCCAAGTATGAATAACGGAGGATTTATATGGCAAAACTTACGATAGAAGATCTAAAAAAGATAAAAGAGAGGGTACTAAAGGAAGATGTATTAAGGGCTGGAGAAAAACGGATAAAGATCAATGTACATATGGGTACCTGCGGGATTGCAGCTGGTGCAAGACAGATCCTTGATACCTTAATGGAAGAGCTTTCAGAAAGTGGTGCTGATGATGTTCTGGTCACCACCTCCGGCTGCAGGGGCATCTGCAGCAGAGAACCTTTAATGACAATTGAAGAAGAAGGCAATGCCCCGGTGATCTATGAATATCTTACCCCTAACAAGGCACGACAGATATTTAAAAGACACATATTAAATGGCGAGGTCCAAACCCAGTTCGTGATGGCAACAGGCAAGGAAGACCAGTAGGGAGGTTTAGATGAAGATTTTTCGTTCGCATATACTTATATGCGGGGGCACAGCGTGCAGGGCCTCTGGTAGTGTGGCTGTTCGTCAGGCCCTCAATCACGAGATAGCAAGGCGAGGGATTACGAATGAAGCTCAGGTAGTAGAGACAGGCTGTAACGGGTTCTGCGCTGCAGGACCGGTCATAACCATCTATCCTGAAGGCACTTTTTACCAGTATGTCACAGTAGATGACGTCCCTGAGATCATAGAGGAACATATCATAAAGGGTAGGCCGGTAGAGAGGTTAATGTATCGTGAGCCTGAAACAGAGAAGCCTATCCCGCATGTAAAAGATATCCCGTTTTTTGGCAAACAAAAGTTAATAGTCCTAAAGAACAGGGGCATCATAGATGCAGAAAAGATAGATGAGTATATAGCACGTGATGGTTATTTGGGTGTAGCCAAGGCCCTGACAGAGATGACCCCGGATGAGGTAATCGAGGAGGTAAAGAAGTCTGGTATAAGAGGCCGTGGTGGTGCCGGCTTCCCAGCTGGTTTGAAGTGGACATTTGCACGCAGGGCAAAGGGTGATGTGAAGTATATGCTCTGTAATGCCGACGAAGGTGACCCTGGTGCGTTTATGGACAGGTCGGTCCTTGAGGCGGATCCCCATGCAGTATTGGAAGGTCTGATTATAGGGGCTTATGCCATTGGTGCACATCAGAGTTATATATATTGCCGTGCAGAATACCCCCTGGCCATAAGACGTCTTAATGTTGCGATTGCCCAGGCCAAGGATTATGGCCTGCTCGGGGAAGATATCCTCGGGTCTGGTTTTGATCTGAATATAGATATTTACCAGGGCGCCGGTGCATTTGTATGCGGTGAAGAGACCGCGCTTATGGCATCCATTGAGGGCAGGCGCGGGATGCCCAGGCCAAGGCCGCCGTTTCCTGCCAATCAGGGTCTATGGGACAAACCGTCTGTTCTTAATAATGTTGAAACGCTCGCCAACATACCGCAGATCATCTTAAATGGCGGAGATTGGTATGCATCTATTGGTAATGAGCGGTGTAAAGGCACCAAGGTCTTTGCCTTGACAGGAGATGTTAATAATGTTGGCCTGGTTGAGGTGCCGATGGGTACACCTATTGGGGATATTATATTTGATATTGGCGGTGGCATTCAAGGTGGGAAAAAATTCAAGGCAGCCCAGTTAGGCGGCCCATCAGGCGGTTGTATCCCTGCAGAGGGTCTGAATACACCTACTGATTATGAAGAGATAACAAAGATGGGCGCTATCATGGGTTCGGGTGGACTCATTGTTATGGATGAGGACACATGCATGGTGGACACAGCAAGGTTTTTTATGGAATTCTGTCAGGAAGAATCTTGTGGCAAGTGCACCCTTGGCAGGGAAGGCACAAAACGTATGTTAGAGATCCTTACCGGGATATGCAATAGTCAAGGTAAGGAGGGAGATATTGAACTTTTAGAGGATTTAGCAGCTACCATAAAAGATGGAGCCTTGTGTGGTCTGGGCCAGACTGCACCCAACCCGGTCTTGTCCACTATACGTTATTTCAGGGATGAGTATGAGGCACATATCTATGATAAGAAGTGTCCTGCTGCTGTATGTTCTGCTTTCTTCAAATCACCTTGCCAGCATGCATGTCCTGTTGAGATGGATGTGCCTGCATATATTGCCTTGGTAAGGGCAGGGAGGGTGGATGATGCATATAAGATACTAAAGAGGACGAATCCATTCCCAGGTGTATGCGGGAGGGTATGTCCGCAATTTTGTGCCAATAAATGCAGGAGGGGCCAGCTTGATGAGCCCATGGCCATTGCCTGGTTGAAGCGTTATATTACAGATAATGGCTCCCGTCCAAATGTAGAACCGGTTAAGGTCACAAGGGAAGAAAAGATTGCTATAATAGGCTCTGGCCCCGCAGGCCTTACTGCTGCCCAAGATCTGGCAAAACGTGGATACAAGGTAGAGGTCTTTGAGGATTTGCCAAAGGCAGGCGGTATGATGCGTTATGGCATCCCGGAATACAGACTTCCAAGGGAGGTCCTGGATATAGAGATAGGCGATATAAAGGCCCTTGGAGTAGAGATAAAGATCAATACCCGGGTAGGCAAAGACATATCATGGGATGAATTAAAAAACACTTATGACCATATTGTTATAGCAATAGGGGCTCATAAGAGCTGGAAGTTAGATATTGAAGGCGAGGACATCGACGGCGTGATCGGTGCCGTTGAATTTTTGAGGGCTGTAAATCTAGGTAAGACAATAGATGTAGGCAATCATGTAGCTATAATCGGTGGCGGTAATTCTGCAATAGACGCGGCAAGGACCTCCTTGAGGAATGGAGCTGGTGAGGTCACCATCCTGTACAGGAGAGAGAGAAAGGATATGCCCGCCCAGGCAGTAGAGATCGATGCAGCCCTGGAAGAGGGGGTGAATATAGAATATCTTGTGGCGCCTACAAGGATCATTGCAGAGGGTGGCAAGATAAAGGGTATAGAGTGCAAAAAGATGGCCCTTGGTGAATTTGACAGGTCCGGTAGACGCAGGCCTTCATTCATAGATGGTAGTGAGTTCACATTGGATGTGGATACAGTGATTCCTGCTATCTCTCAGGGGGCTGATACCTCGTTTATACCCGAAGATGCAGAAATTTCTATAAAAAGGGACAGGTTTGAGGTCGTTGGTAGAAATGGAACCATGACCACAGCAGATGGTATCTTTGTGGCAGGAGATGCAGCAAGCGGGCCTGCTACTGTGGTTGAAGCCATATCCCAGGGGCATAAAGCAGCTCGGGATCTGGATAGTTACATAAGGGGAAAGAATAATGAGCCACCTTACAAGGCTCCAAGTGAAGAAAGGATTGATATACCCTTTGAGGTGGATGAGGAGACTGAAGAGCAGCCTAGGGGATCGATGCCGGATTTGCCTGTGACAGAGAGGGCAGGCAATTTCAAAGAAGTGGAAAAGGGATATACGAAAGAGATCGCCTATAAAGAGGCATGCAGATGTCTAAGGTGCGATGCTGAGATAGAGTAAATAGAGGGGACCCAATGCAGATAACAGTTGATGGAAAAGAATTAGAGTTCAATCCAGGTCAAACTATTTATGAGGTAGCAAAGGAAAACAATATACATATCCCTGTACTCTGTCATTATGAACAGGTCAAGCCTATTGGTGCATGCAGGGTATGCGTGGTCGAGGTAGAAAGGGCGCGGACCTTGATCCCTTCATGCTGTACCCCTGCAGAAGATGGTATGGTCGTTTACACAAACACAAATCGGGTTTTAAAGTCAAGAAAGCTCACGGTTGAGCTCTTGATATCTATGGGCCATCATAATTGTATGACTTGTGAGAGTAATAGAGATTGTGTACTTCAGGATCTGGCATATGAAATGGGTATTGAGATGCCTCGGTTTGAGGAACCCAAGGAGAGGAAGCCTATTGAAGATGCCAACTCTATGATCATTCGGGACATGAACAAATGTGTACTCTGCGGTCTGTGTGTTCGTGTATGTCAAGAGATACAGGTAAACAATATATTGGACTACTCAGGTAGGGGGCCAAGGTCCACAGTAGGCCCAGCGTTCAATATGAGCTTGGAGGAGGCTGGATGTAAGTTTTGTGGGGCTTGTATCCAGGCTTGTCCAGTTGGCGCACTCAGCTTTAAGCAGGGAAGATTCGGTGGGCGTACATGGGAAGTTCAAAAGGTACAAACCACGTGCCCTCATTGCGGTGTAGGTTGCCAGATTGAATTATGGGTCAAGGACGGCAAGATTAAAAGGGTTTATGGTGTTGAAGAAGATAATACAGAGAATAAAGGTCAGATCTGCGTTAAAAGTCGATTTGGTCTTGATTTTGTTCATAGTCCAGAGCGTCTAACCAGGCCTTTGATCAAGAAGGATGGTAAATTTAAAGAGGCAAGTTGGGATGAAGCATTAGACTTGGTTGTTACTAATTTCAGAAAGATAAAAAAGGAATATGGGAGTGATGCCTTAGGCGGTATAGCGTCTTCTAAGTCTACCAATGAAGAATGTTATTTATTCCAGAAGTTTATACGTTCTTGCTTAGGGACAAACAATGTAGATTTCTGCACTCGTTTTTGTCATACTCCTAGTGCTGTTGCCCTGTCTCGTGCATTCGGTGGTGGGGCAATGACAAATTCCATGCGTTTAGTCGAAAAGGCAGATGTTGTGCTAATAGCAGGTCTTAACTTTACAGAGATGTGTTCAACAATTGGCGCTCTTACAAAGCATTTGGTACAATTTGGTAATCTGAAACTTATTGTAGTAGACCCAAGAGGAGTTGAAATAGCAGATTATGCTAAAGTCTGGTTAAGGCCAAATATTGGGACTGATATTGCTTGGGCTAATGGTATGATGAACGTGATCATAAATGAAGACCTTTATGATCATGATTTTGTAGAGAAAAGAACAGAGAAGTTTAATGAATTAAAGAAGCTAGTCTCTAAATATACGCCAGAAAAGGTGGAAGAGATTACAGGAATTCCCAAAGAAGAGATCATTGAAACAGCAAGGCTTTACGCTAAGGCAGATAAGGCATCTGTCTTATATGGCATGGGGGTAACCCAGCATATTTATGGGACAGATAATGTCTCAGCTTTGTGCAATTTGGCATTGCTTACCGGTAATGTAGGGAAAGAAGGCACGGGTGTTAATACCATAGCAAAGCAAAACAATGGTCAAGGTGCTGGGGATATGGGTTGTTTGCCTCCTATTTATCCTGGTGGTCAGCCTATCTCAGATCCAAAGGTCAATAAAAAATTTGAGGAGGCATGGGGTGTAAAACTTTCCATGAAACCTGGGGTGACAGAGTCGGATATGGTGATTAATAAAGGCAAGATTAAAGGTCTTTATGTAGTGGGTGGGAATCCGATGAGGAGCGGGCCCAATCTCAATAATATAAGAAAAGTGTTAGAGGACATGACATTTATAGTGGTTCAAGACATGTTTTTAAGTGAGACGGCTCAGGTTGCAGATGTAGTCTTGCCTGCTTGTTCTTTTGCTGAAAAAGACGGGACATTTACCAATACTGCTCGCCTAATACAGCGTGTACGTAAGGCAATTGACCCTATAGGAGAGAGCAAACCAGATTGGGAGATTATATGTGAACTTAGTAAAAGGATGGGTTATGAGATGAGTTATACTCATCCAAGAGAGATAATGAATGAGATTGCTTCCCTGGTTCCTCCTTATGGAGGTGTTTCTTATGAGCGGTTAGAAGATGGTGGCCTTAGGTGGCCTTGTCCAAATAAAGATCATCCTGGGACCCTTTATTTATGGAAAGACAAATTTAATACAAAGACAGGGAAAGGATTCTTTTTCCCAGCAGATTATAATCCTCCGGCAGAATTGCCAGATAAGAGTTATCCTTTTGTATTTACTACTGGTAAAGATCTTTGTCATCTTCATACTGGTTCTTATACAAGGCATTCAGCAGCGCTACTTGAATTATCCCCTGAAGACCTATTGGCGATAAATCCTTTGGATGCTCAAGGATTAGATGTTAAAAATGGAGATAAGGTAAAGGTAAGCTCACGTCGAGGTGAGATTAAGATAAATGTGAGAATTACAGATCGAGTACCTAAAGGAACAGTTTTCTCTACACTGCATTCTAGTGAAATACCGGTTAATGTTCTAACTATCGATACCCTTGATCCATTAGCCAAGACTCCTGAACTAAAGATTTGTGCAGTAAACATAAAGGCGGTTTAAAGATAAATATACAAGGTAATAATTATATTAGGTTTTAATAAGAAATTTTCTATAGGAGTGGATGTCTGAACATGGAGAATTTTTATGCAGATAACAATTGATGGAAAAGAATTAGAGTTCAGCCCAGGTCAAACCATTTATGAGGTAGCGAAGGAAAACAATATCCATATCCCTGTACTCTGTCATCATGAGCAGGTCAAACCTATTGGTGCATGCAGGGTATGCGTGGTCGAGGTGGAAAGGGCGCGAACATTGATCCCTTCATGCTGTACCCCTGCAGAGAAGGGGATGGTTGTATATACAAATACAGATCGGGTTTTAAGGTCAAGAAAGCTCACGGTTGAGCTCTTGATTTCTATGGGCCACCATAATTGTATGACGTGCGAGACCAATGGCAACTGTGTATTGCAGGATCTGGCATATGAAATGGGCATTGAGATGCCTCGATTTGAAGAGCCAAAGGATAGGAAACCCGTTGAAGATGCCAATCCTATGATCATTCGGGATATGAACAAGTGTGTACTCTGTGGTCTGTGTGTTCGTGCATGTCAGGAGATTCAGGTCAACCAGGTGCTCGATTATGCAGGCAGAGGCCCACGCTCCACAGTAGGGCCGCCATTTGGCCTAAAGTATGAGGAATCAAACTGCCTGTTTTGCGGTGAGTGTGTAAGGGTCTGTCCTGTCGGTGCACTTACAGAGAAGATGGCTCGTTTTGCCGGTAGGGGGGCTGATCTGGAAAAGGTGCGTACCACTTGTGGCTATTGTGGTGTAGGCTGCCAGATGGACCTGAATATAAAGGATAACAAGGTCGTAAAGGTATCTACACCAAGGGAAGGCGGACCTTTACCAAATCATGGTAGTCTTTGTATAAAGGGCCGTTTTGGATATGACTTTATTGATCATCCCGACAGGCTTACAACCCCGATGATCAGGGTCGACGGAAAACTCAAAGAGGCAAGCTGGAATGATGCAATTGCCTATGTTGCAGACAGGCTCACAGATATAAAGGAAAAGCATGGTCCAAATTCTATTGCAGGTCTTTCTTCTGCAAGGTGTACGAATGAAGAAAATTATCTATTCCAAAAGTTTATGAGAGCAGTGATCGGTACGAATAATGTAGATCACTGCGCCAGACTCTGACACAGCTCCACCGTGGCCGGTCTGGCCGCTGCATTTGGTTCTGGGGCAATGACAAACTCTATTGCAGATCTGGAAGAATCTAATTGCTATTTGATCATAGGTACAAATACCACAGAGAACCATCCTGTTATCTCTACATTTATCAAGAGGGCTGTAACACAAAAAGGCACCAAACTGATCCTTGCTGACCCCAGGAATATAGAACTTGCCAAGTTTGCAGCCATACATCTCAGACACAGTCCAGGAACAGATATTGCGTTACTAAACGGGTTTATGCATGTAATAATAAAAGAGGGCCTTGCAGATGATAAGTTTATTGCGGCAAGGACTGAAGGCTTTGATGCACTTAAAAAAACTGTTGAGAAATATACCCCGGAATATGTTGAGGAGATCACAGGTGTACCAGCAGATGAACTTAAAAAGGCAGCAAGGATGTATGCCAAGGTAGATGCTGCTGCCATTGTCTATGCCATGGGCATTACCCAGCACACGGTTGGGACAGATAATGTGAAATCCTGTGCAAACCTGGCCATGTTGACAGGCAATATCGGCCGGCCTGGCACAGGCGTAAATCCACTGCGCGGGCAGAGTAATGTTCAGGGTGCATGTGATATGGCATGTTTGCCTGGGAATTTGCCAGGGTATAGAAATGTTGCTAATGCAGATCATCGCAAGCCATTTGAGGATGCATGGGGCACAAAGATACCTGATAACCCCGGGCTTATACTACCCAAGATGATAGATGCAGCTTATGATGGCTCTTTAAAGGCGCTTATTGTAATGGGAGAGAACCCCATGATGTCAGACCCTGATATAAATCATGTAGAAAAGGCACTAAAGAATCTTGATCTGTTGGTGATACAGGATATCTTCTTGAATGAGACAGGTGAGCTTGCGGATGTGGTGCTTCCGAGTACGTGTTGGGTGGAAAAAGACGGGACATTTACCAATACAGAGCGCAGGGTTTTGAGGGTACGTAAGGCCGTAGACCCACCTGGCAAGGCCCTTGCTGACTGGGAAATCATTACTGATTTAGCAAACAAGATGGGCGCTGATTGGGAATACAGCAGCGCTCGTGAGATCATGGATGAGATAAATAATGTGACTGCATCGTATGCGGGTATCACCTATGATCGTATCGAAGAAGAAGGCATCTGCTGGCCGTGTCCTGACACGGATCATCCAGGCACTCCGATCCTCCATACTGAAAAATTCGCACGTGGCAAGGGTTTGTTCAGTGTCTGTGAACATAAACCACCCGCTGAAATGCCTGATAAAGAGTATCCATTTTTACTCTCAACAGGCAGGATCCTTTATCAGTATCATACCGCTACTATGAGCAGACGTGCCAAGGGGCTTGTATCAAGAACACCTGATGCCTTTGTAGAGATAAATTTAGCAGATGCTGAGAGGCTGGGTGTCAGCCAGGGAGACAGGATTGAGGTTGCATCAAGGAGAGGTGCTATTGAGGTATGCGCTGATATCTCGGATAGGTGTGACAAAGGCGTGGTCTTTATACCATTCCACTATAGTGAGGCTGCGGCAAACAGACTTACAAATCCTGCGTTTGATCCTGTTGCTGGGATACCGGAATACAAGGTAAGCGCAGTAAACATAAAGAAGGTGGCATAGGAAGCATTTGCAGGGCCTATATCTTTAGGCCCTGCTTTTTCATATATATACAAAAAATTTATATAGGAGGATGATTTATGGCATTTAATGCACCACCTAAAATGGTAGCTTTGGCAGGAAACGCAGGAAGCTACAAGGCTAAACTTTCGGTATTTCAGTTGCTTATCCGTGGTTTTATGGCGGGCGCCTATATTGCTATAGGTGCTGGTTTGTGTACTGTGTGCTCAACTGGGGTTGCAGCCCATCTTGGCCCTGGGATTGGGAAACTCATTGGCGGTTCCGTGTTCCCGGTAGGCTTGATTGCGATTGTAATCACCGGTATGGAACTCTTTACAGGAGATTGTATGCTGGTACCCATGGCCGCCATGATGAAGAAGATCTCCTGGGGGGCTGTATTAAGAAACTGGGTCTGGGTCTATATTGGGAACATAATCGGATCCTTCTTCTACGCTTATATTATGGCTGCAGGCCCATTTGTAACCGGCGGGGTTGAGGGGGCCCTGGCAGTCAATGCCTTTGGTCTTACAGCAGTGAAGATTGCCGTAGGTAAGACCCTGACCTACAAGGCAGTGGGTTCTGTTGGCCTGTGGTCATGCTTCTTGAAGGCCATCGGCTGTAACTTCCTGGTCAATATTGCAATTCTGCTTGCGATTACAGCAGACAATGTCGTTGGTAAGTTTTTTGGCATCTGGTTCCCGATCATGGCCTTTGTATCGTCCGGGTTTGAGCATTGTGTAGCCAACATGTATTTCATACCGGCCGGCAAATTCCTTGTTGACTGGCACCCTGCGCTGGTTCAGAAGATGGGTGGACTTTTAGCCCACTTCGGAGGAATCACCTGGATTGATATGTGGTACTGGAATGAATTGCCTGCAACAATAGGGAATATCTTTGGAGGATTCCTCTTTATTGGGGTGGCGTATTTCATGATGTTTAGAAACGAGGTGCCCAAAGAGTAGGTTATATAATATGTCAGGCCTTGCATGGATAGCCTTTGGCATTGTTGCCTTTATGGTAGCAGTTCAATATATCTCGACAGGGGATGCGCATTTCCTGATGTATGCCATCCCCATGTTGTTTATGATACTTATTATCCCGATTGCCTTGAGGATGATGAGCCAAAGGGGTTATGCGCAGGCAGAGGGCAGATACAGGAAGAACGCAAGGTATTACAAGATAGAAGGGATTACGCTTAAGAATATAGGAGATGTGGTCAAGGTCTATGGGGTGGTTAAGAAGGCAACCTTTAGGTGGCTGAAAAGGCCACACTTTGATATTCAAGATGAAACAGATAGTATAAAGGTAATTATGTTTACCTCCCCATTGGAGGATATAAAGGTGGGGGATAAGGTGGAGGTCTTGGGGATGGTGATGAGAAATCTCTTTAAACGAACGAGCCTCACTATATCTGCTGTAAGCGTAAAAAGGTTAAAGACTTAAAAGAGAAGTCAAGTGTAAGGAGGATAAAATGGAGACAAAAGGACAAGGGAGATTCTTGTTTGGGTTTATACTGGTGGGACTGGCCCCTTTATTGGGCGTTGCAGGAGCTGGGATAGCAGGGGTTGTCTTTGCCGTAGGATTGATTTCGGCAACATCAGCTGCCTTTTGATATCAAGTTGCATTCAATCAAGTACTTATCGAAATTGTCATTGCGAGCGAAGCGAAGCAATCTAGAGGCTGAGATTGCCACGTCGCTAAAGCTTCTCGCAATGACTTGATTGCAACTTGGTATGAGTCATTGCCTGGTAAGATAAGAAAAGGGGCCAGGGCTATTGTATAGCCCTGGCCCCTTTTTATTACTCACTGACCACCGCCTTCACTTCTTTTTAATTATAAGGTCGCTGTAGCCCATTTCCTCAAGGATTATGGGGAACATCTTAAATGCGGGCCTAACCACCGGCAAGAGTTTCAGCATGGCAGTAATCTTGCCGCCCTGTTTTATTTTCCCTCTGGTTACGGCGGCTACTGGGTTCTCAAAACCGTGCCAGAAGCTATGGGAGAAGTCAGCAGCCTGTTTGGACCAGACATCTTCCTTAAGATCGCATGGCCCCAGGTAGTAATTCCCGTAGTACCCTTCCTTTTTTGGTGGGTTTTTCAGGTCTATGGTAATCTCGCAGTCAGGATCTGTATATATGAATTTAATAATGATATTAGCCTTAGCCATTTTAGGACCTCTCTTTTCGTCTGTAAGTATACGCTCCATAAAATAACCATAGATCTCATAGAGTTGATTAGCATCTTTATAATAACGGCCCATAGTATTTCCTCCTTATCTTTAATTAATTTTTTGTTTTAGAGATCACTTCCCCTTACGTTGATCGAACCGCCGTCCAAAGAGCAGGCTTGCCATAGTGATCTTAAGCATCTGGATTGTACCTCCGGCAACTCTCCATGCCTTCCCGTCCCTGGCCATCCTTTCCACCGGGAATTCTCTACTGTAACCGTAACCTCCAAAGACCTCCATAGCAGTATTGGTAACATCCGCTACCATCTCATTAGCAAAGCATTTGGCCATGGATGCTTCATATATGGAAGGCAGTCCTTTACCGGCCCCGGTGACGGCTCGATAGACAAGGAGACGTGCCGCGTCCAGCTTCATGGCCATATCCACGATCATAAACTGAATGGCCTGAAATTCGCATATAGGTCTCCCAAAGGCATGACGCTGTTCGGCATATGACTTTGCCTCCTCCAAGGCACCACCTGCAATACCAAGACACATGGCTGCGTTGCCGCAACGTTCGATGTCGAAGGTAGTCATGAGTCTTTTAAAGTCTCCGGGTTTGATCACTACATTTTCCTTTGGGATCTTTACATCCTCAAAGATAAGATCGCAGGATGGCATTCCGTGAAGCCCCATAAACTTTTCCTGTTTGCCGAAGGTAAAGCCAGGGGTATCTTTCTCAACTATGATGCCCCCGATTCCTTTATATCCTGTAATGTCTCCAAAGCGGGTGTAGACAAAATAGTGAGACGCTTCTCCACCACCTGTAATAAATGTCTTCCGACCATTCAGGATATAGTGATTGCCGTCCTCTTTCACATTGGTGGACAGACTGGTGAGGTCCGAACCTGCTTCGGGTTCGGTCATGCATACTGACACACTTAATTCCCCTTTGCATACCCCCGGGATGATGGATTTTTTCTGATCCTCAGTCCCGAAGAGGTCAATTACCCTGACAGGCCCCACGTTTGACTCGAATACCGAGCCGGCTATCATGGCACTGAACTTTGCCAGCTCTTCAATTGCGAAGATGGCGTTTATGGCTGACTGTCCGCCGCCTCCATGCTCGGGTGACAGAGTCATTCCCAGAAGCCCCATGTCAGTGTACTTCTTCATCAGGTGAAAAGGAAAATCTCCTGTGGTCTCAGTATGTGCTGCCAGTTCTTTGAGATTCTCCCTTTTAGCCATGGTACGAATAGTATTAATCAGCATTTGTTGCTCTTCATTGAGGTTGAAGTCCATAATTGCTCCTTTCTTTTTAATCAGCTAAATGATTTTTGTGAGTTCATTGATTTTACCTGCATTTTCTAAATTAAGGATCATATTGATTGTCTTTGCTATGGTCTTTTCATCTCTATTGCCGGCGAAGTATTTGACCTTGGCGCAGAGGTCTTTTTCTGTCATAGGGTCTCTGGGGTCTCCTTTCGGGATATCAACCTGTTTCACCGGTTTTTTGCCATCTTTAAGGGTAACTTCTACCCTGCTTGAGGTAAGATCCGGATACACCTTGTTCAGTTCGTCATCCATTTGGGTGGAGATCTTTTTTGAAAGCGAGATGACTGCTGGATCAGCCATTCGCTCTTCTTTCAGTTGCCTTGGCCCGAACTCTTTGTCGATCAAGCAGGCAGAAACACAATATGGTATGGAAAACTGGGCAGAGACAAAGGTATCTTTTTGCTCCACACCTTTCCCCACAGCAATAACTGCCATCCCATAGGTATATACCTCCACCCCTTCAATCTCTTTGGGGTCAATCGGCCTTTCTTTTGTCAGTTCTAAGGTGGCCTGAATCGCTCCATGGGTATGGCGGCATGCAGTGTATGGCTTAAAATATACATCCATAATGGTGTAGTGTTCGCCCAGACCTTCGGTGATCTTTTCCAGATTCGGTTCAATGTCTGTCGTTATCTGAGTGAAGCCTCCATTTAATTCTGATCCTTCCAAGACATAGGGGGCTCCGGTAATCCCTGAGGTTGCCAATCCTGCTGCCATTATTCCAGCGGCGGCAGCCTGACCTCCCTGCACAATTTTTATAGTGTATCCTCCCATCAATTGCTCTGCCATGGATATCGGCAAGATATATCCGGCATTGCCAAGGGCGTTCAGCATGCCTTCTATATCAAGGCCCTTAAGTCGTGCAACAGCTGCTGCAGCCCCGAATGCTCCGCATGTCCCTGTGGGAAGGAATCCGGACAGGGTGTGTCTGGGATGCATTGCCGCAGCTACTCGATTGGCAGCATCATAACCTGCCACCACCGCCTCTATGACATCTCTGCCGCCAAGTCCCATGTCTTCGGCAACTACAATAGATGCGGGGATAACAGCGGTGCCTGGATGGTTTCCTCCGAAACGCAGGCCATCCTGTGCCTCTATGGCCTCGGCTGTAGTACCATTTATAAAGGCGGCATTCAGAGTGCCTGTCTTGAATCCCCAACCTAAGGCAGTAGCACTTTCAGCGCCGCCAAGGGAACGAATGTAGGCGGCCACTCCTCTTACGGCATCCAGTTCCATAGAGCCATAGACATTGGCTACAAAATCCAGGATGCAAAGCTTAGCCTTTTGGATAACCTCCGGAGAAAGCCTGTCTATGGAGACCCCTGCGCAAAGGGTTGCCAATCTTTTTGTATAGTCCATCTCTTCCTCCATATTAAAAAATTTTCAATCCTATTATCAAAAGCATCCTTGAAGGGGGATCATACATAACCCCGGCCCTCATAAATTTTGATCATTCTTAAAGGGTCAATGATTTCCCACATGACCCTGAGCTCTTCCTCTCTCGGTGGTTCTGTTTCATGGACATCGTCAGCTACCTTTAGTCCCCACGGGGTAAGGCTAACTACCTCATCTATAGAACTATCCGGATGATATGTGGCCAGATATGCCTCTTTGGTCTCTTTATCAAAGCGCAGCACTGCCTTATTTGTAACGATGATTTGTGGCCCGGTATCCGGAGGCAGGCCGCATCTTTCCCTGGCCCCTGGGCCATCGATATATCCCGGGGTTGTGATAAAATCTACATGCTCTGCCAGCCTGCGTTTGTCATGGAGGGCTATGATAAGCACCTTTTTTGCCAAAGAGCCTATCGGGTTGGCACCGCCACTGCCCGGGAGTCGGCTTTTAGGTCTATTATAGTCTCCGATAGCAGTGGTGTTGATGTTTCCGAACTTGTCTATCTGACTTCCGGCCAGAAACCCCACATCCACCCATCCGGCCTGGAGAAACATACCCATGATATCCACCAGGCCGCCGATCATGGCCGCTCCGGGATTAAGACACGGATCTCCAACAGAGAGTGCAGGTCTTTTAGGTTGGGAGTCATAGACGCCTGACTCCTGCATTAATGTGGCATTTGTGGCATGTGTATATTTAGCGATATTAGCAGCCATAGTAGGAAACCCTGTTCCGACTATAACCACATCTCCATCTTTTATCTCTCTGGCGCCGCAACAGGCCATGAGTTCGGGTTTAATATAATCGTTTGGATGTGTATTCATATGATCACCTCCTGTTTAATATGCATAACTGACAGGGTATCCGTAGTCGAAGTCTGCCTTAAGACCCTTGAATTGCGCATATCCAAAGCGTTCGATATAGTGCTGTATATACTCTGTCCTGTCTTTTATATTTAAAACCCACTCATTGAGGAATTCTTCAAAACCTTCCGCTGTATTAGATGCCTGTTGATAGAGGCTTCCGAAGGCAAAATCTACATCGTAAAACCCCGGTGTATAACCCGGATGCGCCCCGAAGGGCTCCTCCACCACTGCGACAACCTTAAAGGATGGGACAATGGTCCGAGAAGGGTCTTTACCGATAATCTCTCTGCTCACAATCCTTTCACAGCTTACAATAACCTTTTCTGCAGCATTGGCTCCTACCTTGCAGTCTCCTCCAATCCCCCAGATCTGGGAGTTCCCCTCCTCATCTGCCTGCTGGACATGGATTATTGCCACGTCAGGATGGAGAGCCGGCACCAGTAGGGTAGGGCTTCCGTCAAAAGGTGATTTGATCATCTTGTATTTATTCTCTCCCATAAAGGATTTCACATTGAGGAGGTCGGAACCTGCCATGTCTTTTACAGGTATAAAGGGCATCCCCATAGACCCGGCCAGAAGCATCATGGGTAGTGACAGATTTGAGTATTCCTCCACCTCTATCTTATGGGGGATTCCTTTCTCAATAGAGCGGCGGTAACAGCGTCCCAACCCGTAAACACCAAGGGAAAGGAAGGTGCTGATAAAACGTTTTACTACGCCGGCGCCTATCATCATATCAAAGTCATCAGCAGCATTACTTCTTGTTATAGTTAAATCCTTTTTCCCTTGCCGAATGATCTCGTGGATGGCAGCAAAGGGAGTCCTACAGATATATCCGCCGATAAATAGGAAATCGCCGCTACTGACATGCTGGGCTATAGCCTCTTTCATGGTAGTGACCTTGCTCATCAAAATACCTCCATGTTTCACAGTATAATGAAAGGCGGTTTAATGATAACGTTTCCCGCCCCTGCTCTTTCTAACCTACAGTTCAAACTCGGTGCGACTTATAATCTCATCCTGTGCTGTCTCGCTCAGTCCTGTAAACAGCACAGAATACCCGCTTATCCTCACCACCAGGTCCTTGTATCTTTCCGGGTGAACCTTGGCATCCCTTAAAATATCAGGGTCTACCATATTAAACTGGACCTGAATCCCACCTTTTGCGAAATAGGCCTTTATAAGGGCCATGAGGTTCCCGGCCTTAATTTGTTTGCCGGAAAATCTCATATTGAGATTTGCACCATTGTGGATGCGCGTGAGGGGAAGCTTGGTTAGCGAGTTCATTACCGCTGTGGGGCCATAGATCTCGTTGCCGGTTGTAGGGGAAAGCCCGTTTCCCAATACATCCCCGGAATAGCGTCCATCCGGGGTTGCTGCAGTAAAGGAACCAAAGGCCAGATGAAAACCCACAGAGAAAACCCCTGGCCGGAAGGCCCCGCCACGGAAATTCTTATGTTTTTCCAGTTCATCACAGAAATGATTCAACACCTTAATGCCCATAGCATCTACCTCGTCATTATCGTTTCCGTACTTGGGAATCTTGTTTAAAAAGAAGGATCTCTTGTCATCGGCATCGAGCCAGTCTTCAGCCAGCCACGCCGACAGATCCTTTAAGGATACCCGTTTATCTTCATAGACAGCCTTTTTTATACCAAAGAGGCTATCTATTACGTTGGCGAAACCTATGAATTGAACGCCTGTGGAATTATATACAGCCCCTCCTTTGGTCAGGTCCAGTGCCTTTTCCAAAGGGCCTTCAATCATTGCTGATGCAAAAGGAGAAGGGACAAGATCTGCAATGGATTGATCCATGACATTCATTCCCTTGGCCACCTGCCCTGTAAAGTGAGACATCTGTGCATCATATGCATTCCACACATCCTCAAAGGATGTAAAGGATGCCGGTTCTCCGCTTTCTATTCCCGAGAGATAACCAAAGGTGTTATCCACACCATTGCTTAGGGCAAATTCCACACACTTTATCCCATTAAACTGGACAGCAAAGGTTGAGCCAAAGGTCTTTCCCTGGGCATTAGGCTCTAAACATCCCACCACACCATAATCTCTAGCATCTTCTAGGGTGTGCCCTGCTTTTGTGAGCGATTGAATAATAATATCGTCGTTGAAAAGATGCATCAGGACATCATCCTTTGCATACGTAACTACTCGAAGGTAAAAATCCTCAGGGGTCTTGGAACTCAAACGGACCCCAAAGTTTGGTTGGACAGTACGGATATCTGCATAGGCATCCAGCCCGATATAGCTTAGCTCATTGGTGGCATCTGCCCCATCTGTCCCAAGCCCGCCAACCGTTACATTCTGGGTGGTCTTTCCTTCAGTGCCTTCACCCCCAGGGCTAAAGACCTCTTCCAGGACATTCCAGATTTCGTTGGTCTTAATAAAAAGCAGGGAGATCAACTCCTTGGCCTTATCAGGAGTGATTCTGCCTGATTCTTTATCAGCCCTGTAAAAAGGATAAAGGATCTGATCTATACGCCCCAGGGAGATAGAATTGCCGCCGGATTCAATCTGGGCGATGAGGTGGATGAAGTAAACACTCTGGATGGCCTCGTAAAATGTTTGAGCTGGATGTTCAGGGACACGGGAGCAGACCTGGGCAATGGTTTTCAGCTCTTCAGCACGCACAGGGTCTTTTTCCTTTTCCGCCATAGATGCAGCCAGCGCTGCGTAGCGGTGAGCGAATCTGATGGCTGCCTTTAAAGAGCGAACAACTGCATCATAGAACAGCCCCTTTTCCCCTGAGCACTCCTCAGGCGCTAAGGCATTATAGCGTTTCTTCGCATCCTCGATTATACCTTTCAGGCCCAGGGAGAGAACCTTTGGATGATTCATGGTAAAGTGGCCGATGCCGTATGTGATCTCCAGCATCATGGTAAAGATATACTTATCCATATCCTCTTCCACATCAGGAGGCAGGGTCTTATACAACAGGTTTTCAACTGTCTTGCCATCCCAGAAGGGAAGGATGTCTTCTTTCAGTTCTCGTTTTTCCTCTTCTGTAATTAGTGCCCTTTGAACAGTTCGCTTTTCAAAGGTATCCAGGTCTCCCTCAATCCATTTTGATTTGTTCTCAGGAAAGAGAGGGGCGCCTTTTAGTTTCTCTGTTCGCCCCCCCACTATGAGCTCATCGTCTCTAATGGTGACGGATATATTATCAAGGATATTCTCTAAAGCCATGCTCATGCGAGTTAAAGGATGTTTATCCCAATTCTTGGTCATGGATTGAGTAAGATAGCGAGCCCTTTCCACACTGACCTCTTGTGGGGCATTGATGACGCCCTCCCTTAGCCGTTCAACTCGTGAGGTCGGCGGCCTTTCCATAGATTTTTCTTGGGCTAACATATTGGCCTCCTTATCTTTAATTTCTTAACCCTTTATCTTACACCTTGATATCCATATGATTTACCAGGATGGCATCTCTTATTGCCCTTGGCAGAAATTTGTTGAGGAACAAGAAAAATGTGCTCATAAAGTCTACCTGGTTGTGGAGTTTAGGCTTATCTAACTCTATTATCCTTGCTATCTTCTGAGCTGCCTGAGGAGGTGTGGGGGCTGTCTTTATGAGCTCATCATCCCGGTCTATAAATCGGGCCGCACGCTGTCTGTACGGAGACCCCTCAGGGGGAAGCTTGTGAATCTTTGCAGCAAAGGTTGTGGAGACTTGAGCTGGTTCTATTAATGCAACGTGGATACCGAAAGGCTCAACCTCATAACGCAGAGAGAGGACTAAGCCCTCGATAGCAAATTTACTTGCCGAATAGATTGACTCAAAGGGGAAAGGTACTTGGCCTACCAAAGACGACATGGCAATGAGCTTTCCATAAGCATTTTTACGCATAGAAGGGATAAATGCCTGGAAGATGGCCGCAGCACCTATCACATTGATTTCCAGGCATTTCAAGGCCCTTTCAAGATCAACCTCTTCAAAGGGGCCGAAAAAACCAGTACCCACATTGGAAAGCACTGTATTTACATCTCCAAACTTTTCCAAAACCTTATCCCTGAATGCAAGGATGCCTGGACGGTCAGTCACATCCATTGGCATGAGCAAGTGTTCGCCTCCGATAGAATTCAGCTCTTTCTCCAGAGATGAAACCCCGTCTTCATCTACATCAAAACCCGCAATCTGCCACCCGGAGGCGGCCAGTAATTTCGCAACCTCCCGGCCCATACCCTGGCCCAAACCCGTGATTACTACAACCTTACTCATAAAATTTCCCTCCTTATATTATTTTTCATTAACCTAAGTTTATGCGATGCCTCCACTACACGTAATACCTTATTTATGCATCTGTCCTCTATACCAGTGCTCCATCTGCTTCATTGATTCTGTAAAGTCTGGATAGATAAGCTTGTATCCTGTGTTTTTGAGTTTTGTGTTGTCTACCACATAGTCATCATAAAGGTACCTTACAGCATCATATTCCAGGTCAGGAATTGTTCCCTTTCGCCTTGATATCATGCCGTCAAGGCGTGCAGCAGCCTTAACGACACTAAGAGGAAGGTGGATCTTCGGAGGTTTTGTCCCGAATGCATGTGCTGCCAACCTCAAGGCTTCCTCCAGGGTAGGGTGGCTGTCTTCGGAGATATTATAGGCCTGCCCTACAGCATCATCCAAATGGGAGACATGTTCTACTGCTCTTGCTACGTCCTCAGCACGGACATTAGATAAGAGCTGTTTGCCACTACCAGGGATAGCAGTGATGGATGTTGGCCTGGAAAAGGCCTTACCTGCACCATCAGTGCATCTTGGGCCATAAACTGTGCACGGGCGGCAGATCAGAGCAGGAAGCCCTTCGTTGATTCGCTTCCAGACTATATTTTCTCCATCTCTCTTGCTTGTGCCATAGGCCTCTTGAGGGGATCGATCATTCTCCTCGGTATAAGGGGCACCCTTATAAGGGCCATAAACACTGGTTGAACTGACATGGATATAGCGCTTAACTTTAGCCTCAAGACCCAGCCTGGTCATGTGATCCACACCTAAGACATTTGTGGGATAGAGCCTTTCATATGGTGTAGAAAAATTGCAGATGGCCCCCAGGTGAAAGACCCTGTCTACACCACCTTCAAAGAGTCGGGGTATGGTCTCAGGTTTTGTTAGATCAGCCCCGATGAACTCCACGCCTAGATTATCAAAAAAAGATGTGTCTTTGCGCTCTCGAGCGCTAGCCCTGACCCGAACCCCGAGCCTTACCAGGTGTTCTACCAGGTGACTCCCCATGAAACCCGCAGCCCCTGTTACCAAGGTTATTCCACTAAAATTCATGGTATATACCCCCTTAATATATTTGTTGCTAAGATCACATTTTTCCTAATGACATCATCACGTTTTTGTCAGTCAGCGAAGATTCCCATAGTATTTGCACTGATCTCTTCCCCCGAGCTTTCAGCGATCTCCTTCCTGGCATGTTTCATCCAGTTGAGAAACATTTCATTGAGGACCATACCGAGCTCAGCCATAAGACGCACATATATATCGTGGTGTTGCCAGCGGGTTATATTATCCTGCCGGTGTTTGAGTTGTTCTTCATACAGCTGTATTTGTCCTTCGATTATCTTAAGAGCCTGCTCTTTCTTACCGAAACCGAAAAAAACAAAGCGCATAAGGAAGGGGTCTCTTAAAAGCATCTTTTTCTCCGGGGAACTCTCCATCCAGCGGGTGAAAGCCGCTCTCCCCTCTGGGGTAATGGAATAGAGTTTTTTGTGAGGTCTTCCTACTTGGATAACTTCCACTACCGTAACCAATCCGTCCTCTGCCATCTTTTTTAATGCGGGGTAGATCTGGCCATAATTGATGGACCACATATGTCCGAAATTTCGCTCAATATGTTTTTTGATCCGGTAACCATGCATATCCTTGTAGTGCAGGAGCCCGAGTATGGCGTATTTAACTGACATAGTTTCTCCCAATGAACTTCTATTAGTCATAAAATAAAAATTTTCATTTTAGATATATTTAAAGTATATATATCTAAAGTATATAAAGTCAAACAAAAAATATCTCTATATTAATACAATGTGAAATAGTTTCGTTAGTATGATATTTTTGCTCCACATATCGAATCAGGTGTTTATATGAAAAGTGCTTTGTACCCCTCCATATAGATGTAAAACCAGTGGACGCCTCCGCCCCAGATGAGAAATACATACAATGCAACGAGTGCAGCGAAAATAGCAGCAACAGGTAGTGGGGTTATAACCCTGATCGATGTGTCGCTGCGTTTTTTGATAATAGAGCGGCATACAAGTTCGCATATGCCCATAAGTCCGAAAGGGCCGATAAAGACGGCGAGATAGAGAGGGTTTAATCCGTAATAGAGGGTCTCGGCAAAGGTGTAGAACACGCTTACCCGTATGGACTCTTTAATAAGCCATATAATTGGAGTGATTAAGGAGGCGAAGATTCTTTCCCCAGCGTTTGCACCCCTGAAATATGCCATGGGATAGACAAGGAGACTGCCGAATCCTATGCTTACAAACAGCACTACTGCTGCAATGTTAGCCACAATACGATGCGCCCCGACAGAATCGATTCGCCAGGAATTCCAGTACACAAGAAGAGATATGATCATGATTGCTAGTACTATCGCAGCAGGAACAATCACCCTTTGCACAAAAGAAGGCCTTTCAAGATGAATATTTTGTCCTTTCATAGCTGATCTCCTTTCTTGAGTTGATCGAGCATCTTCTTGAGTTCAGGGAGAACTTGCTTTCCTTCAGGGGTATTCATGAGGTTGTGGGTTTCGCGGGCATCCTTGACAATGTCAAAGAGGTCTGCTGGTTTTCTTCCTTTGTATTCGATGTACTTGTACCGCGATGTTCTTACAGCGTTCAATTCCGGCACCTGGTAGGGGAAGTCCTTGAAATACTCGTAAAGCCATGCCTTTCTCCACGGAGCATTGCTGTCTTTTAAAATTGGTTTAATACTCCTTCCCTCCATACTTTTTGGCACAGGGACATCTGCAAGACTGAGTAGCGTAGGTGCAAGATCTATGTTCAGCACCATCTGTTCGGCTTTTCTGCCAGGGTTTCGTATAAAATCCGGATAGCGAACAATGAAAGGAATTCGCATGGACTCTTCATAAGGCCATCGTTTATCTACCAGGTGGTGCTCGCCCCAGAAGTAGCCGTTGTCTCCGGCATATACTACAATGGTATTGTCAGCAATGCCGAGTTCATCGAGTTTATCCAGCACTCTTCCGATTTGTTGATCAAGCGACACAATGGTCTCACAATATCTTCTAAAGAAAGATTCCATAGGCCCTAATAAGCCATACCATACAGATCCCTTGGTCCATGTTATCCACGAATCTGCCTCTTTCGGGATGTTTAGTGGGACATTACTATAGATGCCAGCCAGCTCTGGTGGTGGACGGAACTGGTGGTGAACAGCTTTATGAGAGAGGTAGAGGCAGAAAGGCTTCTGTCTTTTTTGAGAGATGAATTTCAGGGCATAATCGGTGAGTTCTTCGGTAATATAAGGTTTTTGCGAGGGGATTTCTTTTCCATCAACAATAAGCGGACAGTCGAAGTATCGCCCCTGTCCGGCTTGAACGGTGAAGGTAATAAACTGATCGACTCCTCTCAATTCAGGGAGATGGCCAGGCATATGCCACTTTCCAATAAATGCGGTGTCATAACCTGCCCCTTTGAGAAGCTCCATGAAGGTAACATTGCTGTTATTCCAGGGAGTGATATTGTTCTTCACCCCATGGGTATGGGCGTACTGACCAGTAATAAAACTGGCCCGTGAAGGGCTGCACAGCGACGTAGTGACGAATGCATTTTCAAACAAAACGCCCTCTTTGGCGAGTCTATCCATATATGGAGTTTGAATAAATGGGTGTCCTAAACAGCTCAATATATCCCACCTGTGATCATCAGATAGGATAAAGATGATATTGGGTTGTTTCTCTTTAGCAAAAAGGACATTCGGGAAACTTTGAACCATCAATCCTGTTGCAAACATGCCTCCGATGGTTTTGAGTGCATCTCTTCGTGTGATGGATTTCTCAAACATGGAATGTGTAGTACATGCCATAACGTACCTCCCTGATAAAATTTTATATAATTGAGCCAATTGCAAAATGTCTCAATATAGAGCCAATTGCAAATTATGAGTTTTGCAATTGGCTCAACCTTAAAGAATTTACGGGGAAACGCTACAAAAACTATAGTTTCTTATTCAGCCCCCTTACTAAAAAACCTTTTTCTATAGGCATCTTGGATTCCACCACAAGGCCCATTGAATGGTTATCCAGTGCTTTTAGTATCAGCATCATCCCCTGATATTTATTGATAGTAGGCCCATCCTCACCCAACTTTCTTTCCTTATATATGCTTAACAGGCTTCCTTTATTTACCCCTTGGTTTTTTCCTATATTGGTGAACACTACATCATGCGCGCTGATCTTGGTTTTGTTCTCATACACATCTATAATACGTGCAGGGTCTGTAACTTGAGGGTAAGAGATATTCAGAGAAAGAGGTTTAATCTTCTTAAGATCATAAGCGAGATCATCTTTTTTGACCTCTTGGTTGGAATATTGGATTTTACACTGGGCAATGTCTCCGCTTAGCTCCTCTACCTTTGCTAATGCAACAACCTTATAAAGGTAGCTTTTTATGGCAGGCTTTCTTTTTATCTCCTTTTGTTTTGAAACAAGAGCAATGCCATCTCCCGGGTGTACATCTGATGACATCTTTACCAGGATTGTATCTTCAATGATGGAAAAGCTACTGCCATCCTCATTTTCAAGGACATTTCCGATCCCCTTAAGCGGAGCTTTGGTGTAGATAAGGGTTGAATAAGCTGGAGATATAACGACAGTCTTTCCTTTTTGTTCCACAAATTTTTCAGGGGAGTATACCTTTGGAGGTGATGGCTCTTTTGCTTGGGCAATTACAATCTCCACCTTGTTCTCTTGCTTTCGTATGATTATTTTGTCGCCTGGGTATATCAGGTGTGGATTAGTGATGTCCTGGTTCTTTGCCCATATGATTGGCCAATCCCATGGCGTATTGAGGTATTTAACAGATATATCCCATAGGGTGTCACCTTTCGTTACGGTATGGATGGTTTCTGCAGCCCAAAGCTTGGGTGAGACGCTCATAAATACCAGCAGACCAATAAAGGCTATAATAATCTTTCTCAAAACAGGTCCTCCCTTTTTTACGACATATTGTTTTATATATATCGGGCATGTCAAGCCCATTCTTGAATACATTCTTGAAAGACAATAAGATTTAAGATAGATACTCTTTATGCAGCGATCCAGCACATATGGCCAAGCGCATTTATGGGTGGCAGGAATAAGGGTGTATGAACATATAAACAATAGGGCCCCGTCAATAAAAGGGCTGTCAAATTTTTTAAAGATGTCATTAGAGTCAGCTACTCTTATATCAAAAAGGCTTGAGGATTTAGGCGTTATACGGATTGTAAAGGCTGAGTTTGATGAAAGGCTCTATATACTTGAGCACATCCGGATAGAGGAATTGCCGAGGCAAGATTCTTCAAATGACATGGAAGATGAGGTTGGGAAATTCAAGCAGCAGCAGGCCCAACGTCTTGCTGAGATCGAAAAAAAACTGGGCGGCAGCAAAGTGAGATCTAAAATTTTTAGCGAAATAGACAAGGCTTTAAAAGACCCGGCAAAATATCCGAGGAAAAAAAATCCCCTGGATGATATCTAGGAGCTTAAGGGTTTAGATTGGTAATTTTTAATCCTGCTAAATCGTGAGGTAAAAAGCAGGGCTGTTTTTCTTTGCCTCTCGATTACCTCAAGATTACTCAGGATTCACTGCGAAGTGCTGAGTCTATTCACTATTTACCGGTCACTGTTTTCATATAAACCAAGCGTGAAAACATACCCGTGCTGAGAAAAATAGTCATCCCTGAAAACTGATCCCTGACCCCTGTTTTCATATAAAGTTAGATTGGAAAAATAATCATGTTTATGCTATTCAATACCGAACTTGATAAAGGGGGTGACCTGTGAAAAAGAACACCATTAATATGGAGAATATAGTAGGTATGTTGGGCAAAGGGACTGAATTTGATGGCAAGCTCATTTTTGAAGGAACAGTCCGTATTGACGGCAAGTTTAAGGGAGAGGTGTTTACTAAGGGTGTGCTTGTCATAGGTGAGAGCGCTATGGTGCATGCTGAGGTAGAAGCAGATACCATTATAATAAATGGTGAGGTCCATGGAAATTTGGTGGCATCAAACCGTATCGAGATTCGTTCTCCTGGGAAACTTTATGGTAATATCAAGACAGCCACTCTGATGGTAGAAGAAGGTGTCATATTTGAAGGTAGCTGCCAGATGAACGAAAAAGAAAAAAAGGTCGCTATAGCACCTGCTACTCAATAAACATCTTGACAGCGCATAGAGGTAATGATAAAAAATGAGTGATACGCCATTCAGTAAGAGACCCAGGAGGGGCCTTTTTAGCAGTAGTAATAGGCGTAGAGATATAAAGGTAATTGAGGAACTAGCTATAGTCACGCAAGTAGGCCTTACTATGGCAGCCTCAATAGGGTTGTGTTTCTGGATAGGATACAAGCTGGATGGTTGGCTAAATGCGCATGGGCTTGTGTTGGTTATATTCATACTAATAGGGATATTTGGCGGTGGATGGACAGTATATAGGCAGATACAGGACTTGGGGAGACCAAGGAAAAATAATGAGGGCGGTTGATTTTGTAAGGCCTACCTTTATACATGTGGCCCCTATTGCTGTGTTGGGCTCTGCCGTATTCTTTATTTTTGGATATACGGATATTTCCCTTGGTATTGTCATAGGTGTTGCAGGCTCTTTGATGAATTCCTTGATGATGGCCTATTCTACGCTTGGGGGGCTAAGACCTGTCCGGGCATTTATACTGCGTTTTGCGTGTCTGGGGGGCATTCTTGCCTTGAGTATCTTGATTTCTATGCCTGCCTTTTTTGCCGCTGCCGCGGGCTTTTTCTTTGCGCATGTTGTGTTCATTATAGACCAGGTAAGAGCGGGAGATTGTGAATAAATGGAAGAGATAGGAAACGTTTCTCAATGGGTACTTAATATAGCAGGCCATCAAATGGTCATAAATAAGGAAACCCTTATCATGACATGGATAGTTATGGCCTTCTGGGTCTTATTCGCTCTTCTTGCTACAAGGACCACAAAGCTGGTACCCAATCCACTTCAGAGTGCTGCAGAGTTATTGGTAGCCACATGGGATGATCTGGTAAAAGACAGTTTGGATCTTACCGATAGGAGATATTTTCCTTTTATATGCACTATATTCTTACTCTTTTGGATATCAGATATGCTGGGTATTATCCCCTTTTTGTCTGAGCCAACAAAGGATATCAATACCACCTTAAGTTTAGGTGTTATGGGATTTATTGTTGCACATTATTCAGGGATAAAATTTAAAGGATTTAAGAAATATATTAAGGGCTATTTTGAGCCTATTTTTTTTATGATGCCTCTGAATATAATAGGAGAGATGGCAAAGGTGATCTCTATCTCTTTTCGTTTGTTCGGGAATATGATGGGTGGGTCTATTATTATCCTAGTGGTAAGTTATCTAATCTATTCTTTGGTCTTACCTCCTATCTTATATGGATTTTTTGGTCTGTTTATTGGTACTATTCAGGCGTTTGTCTTTGCCATGTTGACGTTAGTATATATATCTGTGCAGATAAAGTAGGGAATTAGATATGGATGTAGAGTTTATTGTAAAGGCAGGACAATATATTGGGGCCGGGCTCTGTATGGGCTTTGGTGCAATAGGTGCTGCTGTAGGTGAGGGTCTAACCGGAGGCTGGGCAAATCGAGCTATATCCAGGCGGCCTGAGATGGCCTCTCCATTTACCAGGACTATGCTGGTTGGTCAGGCCGTTGCAGAGACATCAGCCATATTTGCATTAATGGTGGCAGTCTTATTATTATTCACTGATCTATCAGGTAATGGCATATGCGCAAGTGCTTCTGCAATAAGTGCAGGGCTTGCAATGGGGCTGGGCGCTTTTGGTTCTGGTATTGGCGCTGGTTATTCTTCTCTGGAGGCAATATGGGGGACATCCAGGCAGCCTTTGGTTGGCGGTCAGATGACTACCACCATGCTGGTTGGTCAGGCTGTCTGCCAGACCCCTGCTATATTTGCCCTGGTTATAGCCTTTTTGCTTGTGTTCAAAGATTATTCCGGTATTTCCGCATGGCCATACAGCGCAGCCCTTTTAGGTACAGGCATTGCCATGGGTTTTGGAGCCATAGGCTCTGGATGGGGAGGAGGCCAGGCCGGAGGTGCGGCATGTGAAGGTTTTGCAAGGCAACCCCGGCTTAAAGGGGCGCTTACCACGTTGATGCTGGTGGGTCAGGCCGTAGCGCAGACCCCTGCTATATTTGCCCTCTTGATAGCGCTTATGCTGATCGCTATGGGACCTAAAGATGGGAATCTATTGGTTTCTTGTGCCATGTTGGGGGCAGGGATATCTATAGGCCTTGGTGCTATAGGCTCTGGTATGGGAAATGGTATTACATCCGAGTCTGCATGCAGGGCAATCAGTCGGACATCAAGTGTATCAAGGCCGATGATGACCTTTATGCTGGTTGGTCAGGCCGTGGGGCAGACCCCTGTGATATTCTCGCTCATGATATCGCTCATGCTTATATTTGGGAATTATGCAGGGTCAGTCACTCTGCCAGGTGCAATGGCCTTGCTCGCTGCAGGGATATCTATGGGCTTTGGTGCTATAGGCCCTGGCTATGGTAATGGTATAACCGCGGCAAAGGCATGTGAGGCGTTAGGGATGCAGCCTGACAAGACAGGGCTCATAATGAGGACGATGTTAATAGCCCAGGCAGTAGCTCAGTCAACAGCTATATATGCCCTGGTAATTGCCTTTGTGCTCATGTTTGTCGTATAAAGATAAAAAGATAAAGTAGATAGGGAGGATATAATTATGGATATTAGTGGTGCGGATCTGATTAGAGCAGCTTGTTTTCTAGGCGCGGGTATTGCAATGGGGGTTGGGGCAATAGGTCCTGGCATAGGAGAAGGTTTTGTTGGTGGCAAGGCATGTGAGGCCATAGGGAGAAACCCGGATGAAGCCGGCCTCTTGACGCGAACCATGCTTGTAGCCCAGGCAGTATCCGAATCTACAGGCATCTATTCGCTTGTGGTGGCTCTACTGTTGATATTCGTGGTGTAAGGGGGCATAAATTAATGATAGAGCTTAATTGGACCTTTTTGGTGCAGATGGTCAATTTTCTTGTCTTGATGTTTGTCCTCAACAAGATTTTGTATAAGCCTATCTTAAAGATTCTTGATGAAAGAGATAAGAAGATAGTAGGCGGCCAGGAAGAGATAAAACAGGTCGAAGAAGAAAGCCATCGGATGTTTGCCGAGTATACGGATAAGATCTATACGGGAAGGGTTGAGGCATTGGAAGCCAAGAACTCTGCAAGGAAGGCAGCAGAGGCTCAAGCAAACGAGATTATAGTTGAAGCAAGGAAGAAGGCTGAGGAGATGATAGCTCAGGTAAGGCTGGAAATGGCACAGGAGGTAGAAAAGGCCAAAAAAGACATTGAGACAGAGCTTGGTTCCATGGCGGCATCCATTGCCGGGCGAGTCTTGGGGCGGGAGGCTCTATGATAAGACAGATAAGAAAGAGCTTACCTCTTGTTATATTCTTTCTCTTGATTATCGTGTCCTTTGTTTATGCCGCAGAACATGGCGGAGGAGATGGCAGAAGGATCTGGGATATGGTCTGGAGGATTATAAATTTTGCCATCCTTGTAATAATACTTTATAAGCTGCTGGCAGACAGGGTAAAGAAGTACTTTAGCGAACGACGGACTGAGATTGCTCAGTTGTTGGAAGATGTGGATAAGAGAAAAAGAGATACCGACTCACGGCATGCGGAATATGAAGAGAAACTAAAGGATGTAGAAAAGGATATACAAGAAATAAGGCAGGCGCTTCTAGGCGAGATAGAAAAGGAAAAGGCTCGAATTATAGAAGAAGGTAAGATTGCTTCCGAGAGGCTTATTGAGCAGGCAAAAGATAGCGCCCAGCAGGAGATACAAAAGGCAAGGACAGGCCTGAAAGATACTGTAGCGGATATGGCGTGTAAGCTTGCTGCTGATATTATTGAAAAAAAGATTACATCTGATGATCAGAAACGTATAATAGAAGAATATTTGGATAAGGTGGTGAGGCAAAATTGAAGGGCGATTTAGTAGCAAAGAGGTATGCACTGGCATTATTTGAGGTTGGAGAGGAAGAAGCCAAGGAGAAACGGTTTTTTGAGGAATTAGAGACTGTGGCAGAGGTTGTAGCTTCAAATAATGAACTAAAGTCAATCCTTGAATCTCCACTGTATGACCTTCCTCTAAAGCGCAGGATATTTGACAATATCGCGAGCAAGGCGGGACTATCTGAATATATGCTGAGGTTTTTGGACATATTGCTGGAAAAGGACAGATTTAAATATTTAGATGACATCCTGGATTCTTACCATACGTTTTTGGATGAAAAGGCAGGCAAGGTAAGGGTGCAATTGCTCACCGCGATGGATATAGATGGAGATATGGTAAATAAAATAGCTCAAGCTCTATCCCGAATTATAGGTAAAGAGGTGGTGGTAGAGGTTGAGAAAGCCCAGTCTCTTATAGGCGGGGTCATTGCGGAAGTCGAAGGGATAGTCTATGATGGCAGTATAAAAACGCAGTTAGAAAAAATAAAACAGAGTTTAAAAGAGGGGTAATAGGCAATGCAGATAAGGGCTGAAGAGATAAGTGAGATTATAAAGGAACAAATCAAGGGTTATGAAAAAGAGATTGATGTTGCTGAGACCGGCACGATTCTCTCTGTAGGTGATGGTATTGCCCGTGTCTATGGACTCAGAAAAGTTATGTCCAGCGAGTTGATAGAGTTTCCAGGAGGGATATATGGCATGGCCCTTAACCTGGAGGAGGATAATGTCGGGTGTGTTGTCTTTGGCGAGGTGACGGGCATCAAGGAAGGGGATCGGGTAAAGAGGACCAAGAGGATTGTGCAGGTCCCTGTTGGTGATGCTATGCTTGGCAGGGTAGTAAATGCCATAGGGCTGCCTATAGATGGCAAAGGCCCTATAGATGCCAAAGAACAGCGTGTTGTTGATGTGAAGTCCCCTGGGATTGTAAGGAGGCAGCCTGTAAAGGAACCCCTGCAAACAGGGTTAAAATCCATAGATTCAATGACACCTATAGGCAGAGGCCAGAGAGAATTGATTATCGGCGACCGCCAGACAGGAAAGACTGCCTTGGCAATTGATACTATTATCAATCAAAAGGGTAAAGATGTGAAGTGCATCTATGTTGCAATAGGCCAGAAGAGGTCCACGGTAGCTCAGGTGGTGGCGACGTTAGAGCAGCATGGGGCCATGGAGTATACCACGGTAGTGGCCGCAACAGCATCAGATCCTGCCCCTATGCAGTATATATCACCGTATTCAGGGGCTACAATGGGAGAGTATTTCAGGGATAATGCACAGCACGCCTTGATTGTATATGATGACCTGACCAAACAGGCCCAGTCATACAGGCAGATATCCCTGCTGCTCAGGCGACCTCCGGGACGTGAGGCCTTTCCTGGCGATGTATTTTATCTGCATTCCAGGTTGCTTGAGAGGGCTGCGAAGTACAGCGATGACATGGGAGGTGGTTCTTTAACTGCAATGCCCATCGTAGAGACGCAGGCAGGTGATGTGTCTGCATATATACCAACCAATGTGATCTCCATCACTGATGGTCAGATATTCCTTGAGACAGACCTGTTCTATTCTGGATTTCGGCCTGCCATCAATGTGGGTATCTCTGTATCCAGGGTTGGAGGCAATGCGCAGATCAAGGGCATGAAAAAGGTGGCGGGAAGCTTGAGACTGGACCTGGCTCAGTACAGGGAGCTGGCAGCCTTTTCGCAGTTTGGATCCGACCTGGATAAGGCCACGCAGGCCCAGCTCAATCGCGGGGCCAGATTGATGGAGATCCTTAAGCAGCCACAATATAGCCCTTTGTCTGTAGACAGGCAGGTGATCCTATTATACGCAGGTATCAATGGATACCTTGATGAATATCCGGTTGAGGTCTTGCAGGACTTTGAGGAACAGTATTATCTGTTCTTTGATAATCAGCACCCTGAAATCTTAAAGGCTATAGGCGACACAGGGATGTTAGATGCTGATACTGAAAAAGCGTTAAAAGATGCGATAGAAGAATTCAAGAAGGTATTTGTTGTCCAAAAGTAGGGAGATATAATGCCAAACTTAAAGGATCTGAAAAAACGGATTGAATCTGTTAAGAAGACAGAGCAGATAACAAGGGCCATGCGTATGGTGGCTGCTGCAAAGTTGAGGCGTGCTCAATCCAGTATTATTGCTGCCAGACCATATGCGATAAAGATGAATGAGGTGCTGGTATCGTTAGTAACAAGGACCAATCCTGACGTGCATCCTTTATTACAGGTTCGGGAACCCAAGAAAGGGGTTTTGGTGGTAATCGCCTCGGACAGAGGTCTGTGTGGGGCATTTAATCATAATGTCTTTCGAGCGGCAGAGGCCTTCGCTAATGAGAATGAAGGTCGTTATGAGAATTATTCTTTGGTTCTAGCAGGTAGACGCTCTGGTGATTACTTCAAAAGAAAGGGATTTCCAGTCAGGAAAAGCACCATGATAGGGACTCCCACGTATCAGCTTGCAGTAGAGATTGCTGATGATCTTATAGACGGATATATCAAAGAAGAGTTTGATGAGCTGACTATCATCTTCAACGAGTTTAAGTCTGCTATGCGGCAGGTCCTGCACGTAGATAAAATCTTACCTGTTGAGCCCATGGAGGCAGATGATGAGATGTCCACGGTGGAATACCTTTATGAGCCTTCAGAAGAGGCCCTTTTGGATACCCTGATTCCCATGAGTCTCAGGATATTCTTTTACAGGGCGCTTCTTGAATCAGCCGCATCAGAACATGGGGCAAGGATGACAGCTATGGAAAACGCATCAGGCAATGCGGTTGAGATGATAGATAAGTTATCTATTAAATATAACCGTGCCAGGCAAGCTGCTATTACCACCGAGTTGATGGAGGTGGTGGGTGGCGCTGAGGCACTCAAGGGGTAAAAATATTGAATAAGGAGTAGATTATGAGTGTAGGAAAGGTTTCACAGGTTATAGGCGCTGTTGTCGATGTTGAGTTCGGTACAGGAGATCTGCCTGACATATATAATGCATTGTTTATAAGCAATCCTTATCTTTCAGATGAAGAGGATAATCTGGTATTAGAGGTTGCCCAGCATTTAGGAAATAAGACAGTGCGCACTATTGCAATGGACAGTACTGACGGTCTGGTCAGAGGCATGGAGGTGAGGGACTCAGGCGGGCCGATAACCGTGCCTGTTGGCAATGAGGTTTTGGGCAGAATTATTAATGTGGTTGGCAATCCAGTGGATGAAGGTCCTCCCATAGTTACGGAAAAAAGGAATCCCATCCACAGGGATGCGCCTGCATTTACGGAGCAGAGAACCACAATTGAGTCCTTTGAAACCGGCATTAAGGTAATTGATCTTTTAACTCCGTACATGCGTGGGGGGAAAATCGGACTCTTTGGCGGAGCTGGTGTTGGTAAGACAGTATTCATCATGGAGCTTATTCACAATATTGCTATGAAACATGGTGGCTATTCTGTATTCTCGGGGGTTGGTGAGCGTACTCGAGAGGGGAATGATCTGTGGCTGGAGATGAAGGAATCCGGTGTCATGGACAAGGCGGCATTAATCTATGGACAGATGAACGAGCCACCGGGAGCAAGGGCCCGGGTGGGACTTTCCGGATTGGCTGTGGCAGAATATTTCAGGGATGAACAGCACCAGGATGTGCTTTTATTCATTGACAATATATTTAGATTTACCCAGGCCGGCATGGAGGTTTCAGCTCTACTGGGTCGTATGCCTTCTGCTGTTGGTTACCAGCCTACATTGGGTACTGACTTGGGAGAGTTACAGGAGAGGATCACCTCGACTCAGAACGGATCGATTACGTCTGTTCAGGCTATTTATGTCCCTGCAGATGACCTTACTGACCCTGCCCCTGCAACCACATTCGGCCACCTTGATGCTACTACGGTATTGTCACGTCAGATCGTTGAGCTGGGGATCTATCCTGCTGTTGATCCTTTGGATTCCACATCCAGGATTTTGGATGCCAAGGTTATAGGGGAAGATCACTATGGTGTTGCAAGAGAGATTCAGCAAATAATGCAGAAATATAAGGAATTGCAGGATATCATAGCAATCTTGGGTATGGACGAACTCTCTGAGGATGATAAATTAATAGTGTCCAGGGCGAGAAAGATCCAGAGATTCCTTTCGCAGCCTTTCTTTGTGGCAGAGGCGTTTACAGGAACAGAAGGCAAGTATGTGGAATTAAAGGATACCATAGAAGGATTTAAGAAGATTACCAGTGGCGAGATGGATGATATACCTGAACAGGCATTTTATATGGTAGGTCCAATAGAAGAGGCGCTGGAAAAGGCCAAAACATTGGCCGAATAGACAAGGGGTTTAGCTATGGCTGAATATATGCAATTAGAAGTGGTTACTCCGGAGAGGGTTGTGCTTAGTCGCAGGGTTGAAGAGGTGGTTGCGCCGGGTGCAGCAGGGGAGTTTGGTGCTTTGCCAGGGCACACCCCATTTTTGACCACACTCAGGGCTGGACAGGTTATTGCAAAGGCTGAGGATAAAGATATCTATCTGGCGGTAGGCGGTGGTTTTGCAGAGGTAACAGGTAGCAGGGTTATTATCCTTGCCGAGACAGCAGATAGAGCAGAAGACATCGATATAGACCAGGCAAGGAAGGATCTTGAGATCGCACAAGGCAAGGTGGATAGCCTTTCTAATGATGATCCGGCGTATAACAAGTGGGCTGAGCGTTTAAGGCGTGCCGAGGTAAAGATTATGGTCGCAGAGACTGTTGCTGAAAGATAAAGGTTAAGCTGAAGTTTATGTTAGAAAGGGACCACTTAGGTCCCTTTTTTTATTGTGTGTATTGACTCCGCCTTGATTAGGTTTTATAAGGTTGTCTCTATTTATTTAAGCGCCCATAGCTCAGTTGGATAGAGCGTCGGACTACGAATCCGAAGGCCGCAGGTTCGAATCCTGCTGGGCGCACTTGCTTTTAGGAGCCAGGTCTCTAAACTTCACTTAATATTTCCTTCTCAATACCCATCTCAAGTTTTTTAAAATGATATTTTCCCTTTGCAGGTATGAGATAAAGGGCATTGAAATATTCACTTAATGGTCTTGACATGGACTATTACTATCCCGGATTAACACTTGTGTCAAAAGTCAAGACCTGGTACTGTTTGTTCCTTAAGCAGACTGGTGTGAACCATATAGCTATTGTTGTAGGGCATGGTGCAGATGAGATTAAAGGCGCATTGGGTAATAGATTTACCTATGTGCTGCAAGAAGAGCAAAAAGGGACGGCTCATGCTGTTTTAGTAGCAAGTTCATTAATAGCAGAATACAAAGATGTATTGGTCTTTGTTGGAGATAGTCCATTAATAAGACCTGATACAATTCAGCTGTTGATCGATCATCATTATCAGAGCCTGGCTGATTGTACATTTCTTACAGGAGATTTCCCAAGGCCATTTCCTTATGCCCGTGTAGTTCGTGATACATCTGGAAATGTGATTAAGTGTGTTGAAGAGCAATGGGCATCACCAGAAGAAAAGCGCTTAAATGAATACATGACTTCCCATTATATCTTTAATACCCGTGTATTAATTGATTATGTGAAAAAGATAAAACCTGATTCTGTAACAGATGAATTTTATCTTACAGATATTATTGAGATGCTATTAAACGAGGGTTTAAAGGTAGACACAGTGAAGGTAAAAGATTATAGAGAGCTAGTTGGCTTGAATACACCTAATGGTCTTGCATGGGCAGAAGGGATAGTTCGAGACAGGTATGTGTGATCTAGAAAAATTCATGGACAAGAGCAGATCAAGATTTGTTCAACGTTTTGGTGGTAAGCCCTTGTGTACAGCTGCAGCCCCAGGCAGAATCAATATCATTGGTGAACACACGGATTATAACGGTGGTCTGGCCATGCCGGCTGCAATCGATCGTTGGATCCTTGTAAGCCTTCGGCCTCGGAGTGATAAACGCATCGTGGTGGAAAGTTTAGACTTTCAATCAGAATTAACCTGTGAGTTGGGAGAGCACTTTGAACCCTTTCAAAATTGGCAGCGCTATATTACTGGGGTGATAGCTGTATTTGATAGTTTATTTCCGCTATCTCATGGCCTTGAGGCAAGCATTGGCGGAAATATTCCAATTGGGTCCGGACTATCCTCTTCAGGAGCACTTGAAGTGGCACTAATGAATGCACTTCGCAGCATGTATAAGGTAGATTTAAAGGATCTGGAATTGATCAAGCTCTGCAGCCGTGTTGACCATGAATTCTTGAATATCAAAAGTGGGCTCTTAGATCAATTTGCATCACAATTTTCTCGCAAAGGATATTTTCATGCTATCGATTTTTGCTCAATGGACTATCGGAGATTTAAAGCTGATATGCAAGATTGGATATGGGTTGTGGTGGATTCTGGTATACATAGGGAGTTGGCTGGTAGCAAGTATATGGAACGTGTGGAGGAGTGTAAGCAAGGTTTAAGATATCTTAGGCAATCTGGACTGTCTATCAACCATTTTCGGGATATTACAGCATCTCATCTAAAAAACTTTCCTCCCACACCATCAGAGCCATGGCGAAAGAGACTACGCCACGTCATTAATGAAAATCAGAGGGTTAGAGAGGCAGAGGCATACTTGTTGAAAGGTGATTTTGAGTCCTTGGGTAAGATTCTGGTCCAGTCTCATGAAAGTCTGAAGAGAGAATATGAGGTTAGCTGTAAGGAATTAGACTTTCTTGTAAGTTCGGCCCTAGAGCACCCTGCCTGTGCTGGTGGTAGGATGATGGGGGGTGGATTTGGCGGATGTACATTGAATCTTGTACAAAAAAGGGCAACAACTGATTTTGCCGATAAGGTCAGCCAAGACTACCAGCACCAATTTGGCCTGAATGCACAAGTATATCACTTTAATCTAGTGGATGGAGTAAAGGTATCTGTTTAAAATTCAATAGAATGTTAAGCAGACAATGAAAAATGAAGATTGCAAAATGCAAAACTCGAATTTATACGGCACGCACAAGCAGGCACTTTGCAATTAATTGCTCGAAACCTCCAAGATTTTGGGCAATTACAAGTAAGGTCATTTGAATAAAGGAGGTTATTATGCTACAAAGGTTTGGTAAATGGAGGCAGATTATATATGCCAATGGAAATGGGGGATTTGCTGCTCTTGATAACCTTTTTGGTGTCTATCTTGTATTCTTTTTCCTTCCGCCAAAAGAATCAGGGCTCTCAGAATTAATACATAATAAGCCTGTTATATTAGGGCTTACTGTCATGGGGATTATTATAATCTTTGGCCGCATAATTGATTCAATTGCTGATCCTATTATAGCGAACTGGAGTGATAACTCAAAGGCAAAGATGGGAAGGCGAAAATTTTTTCTCATCACAGGCTCACTTCCTTTTGCACTGCTATCTGTACTTCTATTTTTTCCGCCCTGCAGAAATGCTTGCACTACAAATGCCGTCTACCTTGCAATAATACTTGGCCTTTACTTTTTTCTATATACCTATTTTATGACCCCGTATCTTGCCCTTATTCCTGAACTGAGTCATACACACAAAGATAGAATCAATATTGTGGTATATCAGGCCATCTTTGGTCTTCTGGGTGGAGGAATCGTACTGGTGGGAGTCCCTCTATTGTGGCAGTCTTTTCAGGGCACAGAAATATTCGGGGGGAGAAGTGCTCTTCAAGCAGCATTGGTAGCAGTGGCAATTATCGGTTTTATTTCAATGTTTATCTCAGGTCTGGTCATTGATGAAAAAAGGTACACAAAAGGAGGACCTGCAAACGTTAAGCTTTTCGAGTCTTTGAAAATGACACTTAAAAATCGCACCTTTATCATGTATCTGATACCTACCATATTATTCTGGTTTTCATTTAATATAATAAGGACAATCGTTGCTTATTATCCCATAGTTTTGCTGAATAAAGAAGCAGGATTCCAAACCATACTCATGTTGGCACTCTTTGGAGCTGCTATCCTATGTTTTGTTGTAATTAGTATCTTATCCGGTAAGATTTCAAACAAGGCATTTATGCTTTTAGGGCTTCTATCATTTTCTGTCTTTATGAGTTTCACCTATGTAATAGATATGTTTGGTGAATACAAGGTCATAGCTGGGTTGGTTCATATGGCCCTACTCGGAATACCTGTAGCAATTCTACTGATTATTCCCAATGCTATTATATCAGACATCAGCGAGGTTGACGGTTATAAAACCGGGAAGAAGAGAGAAGCCATGTTTTTTGGTACTCAGGGGCTGTTTATGAAGATCAATTATGGCATTGCAGCAGCAATAGTGACCTATCTATTTGCAGCATTTGGTAAGGATGCAGCCAATCCAATGGGTGTTAAGCTGGCTGGTCCAGTAGCTGGGATATTTTGCCTTGTTGGCTTTTGTATATTTCTTTTCTATCCCCAGAAAGAAATAGAAAGAGAGCTAATCGAAATCAGAGAAGGTAAGTAAAAAGTTGAAACATAAAACCGCTATTATCATTGGAGCTGGTGATAGGGGGGGCATATATGCGTCTTACGCAACCAGGTATCCTGATCAGCTCAAGATTGTAGGTGTTGCAGAGCCTGTAAAGGAACGCAGGGAGCGGATTGCCACTGCACATAGGATCCCTTATCAAAATGTCTTCAGCACATGGGAAGATATTCTTAGTAAACCCGTTATGGCTGATGGTGCAATCATCGCTACTCAGGATTCCATGCACGTAGAACCTGTAGTAAGGGCAATGGAAGCTGGCTATCATGCATTACTGGAAAAACCAATGGCACTGACAGAACAAGGCTGTAATGCCATTATTAATGCCTCCCAGAAGACTGGTATGAGCTTAAATGTTTGTCATGTGCTTCGCTATACCCAGTTTTTTTCTAAGGTGAAAGAATTAGTGTCAGATGGAATATTAGGGGATATCTATACCATCTACCATGCAGAAAATGTTTCTTATTATCATATGGCTCACTCCTTTGTGCGTGGGAATTGGAGGAACAGTAAAGAATCATCTCCTATGATTTTAGCAAAGTGCTGCCATGACATGGACCTTCTTTATTGGTTTGCAGAGAGCATGCCCAGATATATCAGCTCATTTGGTGGGCTGCATCACTTTACGTCTCAAAGAGCACCAAAGGGTGCTCCAAAGAGGTGTACGGATGGGTGTCCTGTTGCAGATGAATGCGAATATAACGCAATAGATACCTATCTTCATGGTATCCCAATCAAGCTTGGTGTCACAAAGACTGATTCTAGGACCGCATCTATTGCAGTACGATTTATCATGAAATTTCCCCGTCTTGCCAAACTTGTGCCGATAGTAAGAGATTATGTGGATTACAGGGGATGGCCTGTTTCCGTAATAACAGAAGATTTAACTAAAGAGGGTATAATGAGAGCACTTAGAGAAGGCCCCTATGGGAGGTGTGTCTATCATTGTGATAACGACCAGGTAGACCACCAGGTGACAACTATAGAGTTTCATAATGGGATCACTGCAATGCTCCATATGCATGGCCTTTCAGAACAGGAGTGTCGAACTATTAGGATCGATGGGAGCAAGGCAACCCTTAGAGGAAAGTATGGCGGCGGCGGGCAGCTTGAAGTCCATGTTCACAGGACAGGCAAAAAGATTGTATATCCAATAAAGACTGATCTTATCGGACATTCTGAAGGTGATTGGGGCATTATGAAAAATTTTGTTAAGGTATTAAATGGAGGAAAAGGGCTGACCTCGGCAATGGACTCTTTGCAGAGCCATATAATGTGCTTTCGTGCCCACAGAGCCTGTGTTGAGAAAAGGGTTGTGGAGTTATAATCTTGCCAGAGACTTATTGACGAAGGGCAATGGGATAACCCGAGACCTTTGCAGAATACCCATATTGTCCTGCCTGAGGCGGGCAAGTTCGCTCCGGCAATAGAAAAAAGTTCATCCTCTTCCTGTGCTAAGCAATCTTTACAATAAATATCCTCTGGTCTGGTACCATAAACAGAAGACAATCTTTCCTTAAATCGAGTAAGTCAACGTTTGAATTCAACCGTAGCGTTTAGCTGTTTGTTGGAATGAATGGTTAGGCCAGGTTTTTATTTTGTCTCATGTCAAGGGCTGTCCCCATTGGAGTAGCATCTTAGTTTTGTACCTTTTGAGTGTTTATGTCGAATATCCAGACCTACCCCTGGATATTTGATATAGTGGGGGAGGTTTAGGCAAAAGCCATCAGAGCCGGCGTTAGGAGGCCATAATATGGTCAGTGTGCGATTGAGAACGGCGGTTTGTAGCTTGGTATTCTATAAATCTCATGGTCAAAATAAGCGCATGATTATCTTTTCAGTCAATGCACTAATAATAGTTGACGTCAATCAATAAGTAAGTGGTGATAGGTAAAGATGAGGGAATTTAAGCAGATAGGAGCAGGCTGGAATATTGGGAAGATCTATTCTATGCTTACGCCATATTTGCGCAGGATATCTTCTTTGGT
>JAYEFR010000029.1:0-5012 GCA_034716155.1 Thermodesulfobacteriota bacterium | reverse complement strand
TTTAACCTAAATTGTAATTTTTTAACACCTGACCCCTTTCCTTGCTATCCCATAGTGATAGCATCAACTGGACATTCTTGTTCACAAATCCCGCAACCATTACAAATCTCTTTATTGACTATTGCAACATCATTCATGGTAATGGCGCCCACGGGGCATGCATCGACACATATGCCGCACCCACTGCACATGCCGGCATCAACCTCTGCAACAACACCGGAAGCCTTACTCTCCTGAACATCTTTAATCTGTTTCTCCAGTTGTGCCTTTTGATCCTCTAAATCCTGGGCCCTTTTCTTCAAGCTCTCAATGGTCTCTTCCTTGCTCAGCTTCCCTTGAGAAAAACCTGAATCCAAAGGGATATTCCCGCCGGGCATGCCCATACCACGACCCATTCCTTGCCCCATACCACGACCCATTCCTTGCCCCATACCACGACCCATTCCTTGGCCCATGCCACGACCCATACCCATGCCAGAACTCGAAACACCTTGCCCCATCCCAAAATGACTGGCTACATTCGGGCCAGAGGTATTAGATAACCCTCCTGTTTTAAATTGTTCTACCACGTCTCGAACCTTGCCACTGACACCAACTATCACCTGGACACCTGCAGCATTAAATACTTGAAACGCATTTGGCCCACAATTACCTGTCAAGACAACCTTAACACCTTTATCAGACATCATCTGTGCAGATTGAATACCCGCACCACCTCCCAACGCAATGTTGGAGTTTTCCAAGGCCTCATGTTCCATTGTCTCTGTATCAATAACCTGAAAATACGGACACCGTCCGAAACGGGCCTCTACCATATCATCAAGTGCTGGCCCTGCTGCTGTAATCGCAATTTTCATCTTCTAATCTCCCATTGTTATCTTTTATAATTACATATTTTAAATTTAACCAATCCCCAAGACATAAGCCACCTTTAGCCTGTCAAATAAAGTCTGTCAACCTCATAGGCAAAATAACATGCGTTTGCTGATGGTAAAAAACCTACCATCAGCAAACGCATACCTTACTTCTTTTTACCTTCTGCTTGTGCCTTTGCCTCCAATTCGGCAATCCTCTTATTAATACCTCCTAAAGCATCCTCCAGGTATTCAGCCTGCCCTTTCAAGGCATCAACTTCCTGCTGGCTTGTAGGCGTATATGGTGGTACGCCCTGGCTCGTAGCTGTGCCATACGGATTGTATGGCGGTACATCGTAAGGAACTCCTACACCATAAGCAGGATATCCGTAGGATGCCCGTTGCCAGCCAGGCATACCAGTTGCGTAAAACCAGTTACGCCGGCCCCAGCCTCCTCCTCTACCCCCAAATCCAAATCCGCGGCCTGGGATAGAATTTGCATATCCTGGCACTGAATAACCTGCACAATAACCTGCTGCTCGCCCTGTCATCGGACCTTGTCCTGCTGGTCCTGTTCTATCACCCCATGGCATATTATTACCTCCTTTCTTTTATGGGGTCAGGTCTTGGCCTGACCCCTTTCTCTTTTAGCGATTCCGGCCTCTCCCAGACCCTTGTCCCTTTCCTCGTCCGTCCCTAGCGGGTTGGCCACCACGGCCAATGCCCATACCTCTTCCTTGTCCACGATTTATACCTGCTCCTTGACCAGGAGAGGGTACACTCCGTTCTCCTGTTCCACAAGGGCCTAACCCACGCCCAGTGCGCGACCCTTGTCCTGCTGGTCCTGTTCCATCACCTCTTGGCATATTATTGCCTCCTTTCTTTCCTTTATGGTTTAATTAGGTGTCCTTCTGCTTATTTTCAATAACCTTATAATCTACATCTATTATTTTTTTAGTCTCTACATTTCTAGTCTCCAGAGAACCAGTAATTCTCCTAATAAAAGGTCTCAGGAACCCATTTGGGTCTGACAAATCATGTATCAAGCCTCCAATAAGAGGGACACTTAAACCCAACAAACCTCTACCTGCAAGCTTTTTACCACCAGTACCAACACTTCCCATAGGAGAAGTCCTTGCCCCTCTCAACCTTAACCTAAATGGCCCTGTTCCATCACCTCTTGGCATATCTGCCTCCCTTTGGGATCAGGTTAAAACCTGACCTTTTTTTTTCTACTACCATCCAAAAAATCCACGCCTACCAAAACCACCACGTCTACCTCGACCAAACCTTGGCCTTGGACCAAAGGCATACCCTAGCCCATACCTGTGTCCAGGTTGTACATATGGGTAGTAATAGCTATTGTAATATCCAGGATTCAAATAACCTGGTACCGGATACCCTGCACAATACCCTGCTGCCCGCCCTGTCATTGGACCATATCCTGCTGACCCTGTTCCATTACCCCATGGCATATCTATCACCTCCTTTTAAGGTTTTTTTTACCATCTAAAACCGCCATGCCCTCGCCGTCTACCCCTGCGACCCCAATGCTGCCCTACTCGACAACCCGGCATCAGAAAGCGTGGATCCACTAAACAGCCTCTAAAATAAGCGATTAGAACATCGTCCACATTCCCTGATATAAACGGGATGATCTCAATACCGGAATGAAGAACCATCGCAGAAAAAGGCCTGGAGATTGCTCCACATATCAAGAGATTTACACCAAGATCTGCTAGCCCAGCCACCTTTGCAGGAAGGATCTGCTCAGTAAAATCAACCACTTTGCGCCTGAGTTCCTGACCAGCTTCACAATCAATAAGCAAAAGCCTGCCTGCAAAATCCATGACCGTGGCAACTTGATTATCACATACTGGTATCGCAATCCTCATCTTGTAGCTCCATCTACAAGTACAGCAATTTGCATGCCATTAAAGTTAAATGCCTAACTTATTGATTAACAAAGAGAAAATAGATATGGGCAAAATCCAACTGTTGCGATAATGCGACTCTTGCTGACCGCTAAGCAGCAAATCTGCGACTCGGCTCTGGGGTCAGGTCTTGACCCTTTTTGAGCGGGGCACATTAAGACCAAGGGCCTTAATCTTTCTAAACAGAGTACTTTTATGGATACCTAGCTCCTCTGCTGTTTTGGCCCGATTCCAATTATTTTTCTCAAGCACTCTCATTAAAAAGGCTGCCTCCATCTCTTTCAAGGTATTAGGCTTTCTTTTAGTTCCATGAGCCAAAGAAGAGGTATCCTGCCCATAAAGCTCCGGAAGGTGTTTGTGCTCTATTCGGCCCGCCTCGCACAGGATAAATGCCCTCTCTATAATGTTCTCAAGCTCTCTTATATTACCTGGAAAATCGTATTTTATCAAATATGCCAGAGCATTATCGGTAATACCTGTGATCGCCTTTTTTTGTATTTGATTAAACCTGGCGATAAAATGGTCTGCAAGTAGTGGTATATCTTCTTTTCTTTCTCGAAGCGGAGGAATTTCTATCTTGATCACATTAAGGCGATAGTATAGATCCTTACGAAACCTATCTTCTTGTACCAGCTTCTCGAGACTCTTGTTGGTAGCTGCAATAACCCTGACATCAGTCTTGATGCTTTTTACGCTACCTAGAGGCTCATATGTCCTTTCCTGAAGCACCCTTAGCAGGCGGACTTGAAGTGCCGGAGAGATATCTCCTATCTCATCAAGGAAAATAGTCCCTTCTTCTGCCAGTTTGAATCTGCCGGGCTTATCCCTTTTGGCATCAGTAAATGCCCCTGCCTTGTATCCAAACAATTCTGATTCTAAAAGTGTATCTGGAAGGGCACCACAATTAACAGCCACGAATGGTTTTGCCCTGCGGGGACTCAAATTATGGATAGCCCTCGCAAAAAGCTCTTTTCCTGTGCCTGTTTGCCCCTCTATTAGAACCGTGCTTATGCTATCCGCAATCGCCGGCAATATATCAAAGATCTGCCTCATCTCATGATTCACACTTAAGATGTCCTGGCAGGAATAACCCCTGGCCATTTTATCTCTCATATCTTCAACAGAACCAATATAGCGAAACGTCTCCACTCCACCTATGATCTCCCCTCTTTCATCTCTCAAAAGAGCAGCACAAATACTTATAGACCTACCCTCTCCTTTTGCATCTATGATAGAGACAATCTTGTTAACAACAGCTCTTTTAGTCTGTCTTGCTTCCTTTAAGGGACAATCTTGTTCGCAACAACTGGCTCTCAAGACTTCTCTGCAGGTACGGCCTATTGCATCCTCTTTTAAGATGCCGGTTATCTCTTCGGCTGCACGATTAAAGGATGTAATCTTCCAACCCGGATCAACAGTAAAGATACCATCCGCAATGGAATCAAGGATCAAATCTATATGTCTCTTTGGGCCCTCAGTCATAAGTTGTTAATCTTTTAAACCTATTTTGCCCTTCTGACAATAGCCTCTTAGGGGTCAGGTCTTCAAACTTGACATTTCTCTCCAGTTGTACAATTTAATCGTATGTCATTAACCCAAATGTCAAGTTTGAAGACCTGACCCCTTTACTTCAGGATAGTCTGGTTTGAAATTAGTGATGATCGTATTTCTCGTCCTTTCCATAAGTTTTTCAAGATCTTTTCGTGTATAGCCTGTAGTATCAATAGGATTAGCTACAACCACTTCCATAGGGCCGGGTGAAAATACAAGGCTGCCCTTTGGCAGGACCTTCCTGCCACCATTGACAGTTACCGGTAAGATAGGCAGGGAATTGTCTATTGCCATAACAAACCCACCTTTTTTGAACGGATGAATCTTACCGTCAGGAGACCTTGTGCCCTCGGCAAATACCATAACGCTTGTGCCTGGAGGCAAACGCTTCAGGCCTTCATTAATGCTTTCTATAGACTGTTTTGTGTTTGACCTGTCAATGAATATGTTCTTGGATGCATAAAGTGCATAACCAAAAAGAGGAGCTTTGAGTAGATCCTTTTTAATAATCCAACGGAATTGAATCCCAAGCTTTGTTACAAGGGCAAGGATATCGTATTGTGACTGATGGTTTGAGATAATGATATATGATCTGCCCTTCTTTATCTTCTCACGGCCTTTGATTACAGGCCGAACCCTGGTGACTCTGAGCATGACCCATGCCCACACCTTT
>JAYEFR010000028.1:0-24510 GCA_034716155.1 Thermodesulfobacteriota bacterium | reverse complement strand
GTTAAGGCCTTGCCTAAAAATATCCCCTCTGAGATAGAGGTCGATATATCGATAATAGAAACCCCTGATCAGGTAATACGTGGCTTGGATCTCAATCTTCCCAAAGGGGTTGAGCTTGCAAGCGACTCTGAAAAGGATACAGTAATAGCTACAGTAGTCTCGGGCAGGATGGAAATTGAAGTTGAGGAAGAGATTGAAGTTGAAGAGGGAGAGGAAGAAGAAGCAGCAGGGGAGGAAGCCCCAGAGGAATAAAAATTCAGCCTTTTATCATCCCTACAGGGCTTAATTTTGCTACTACTTTTGTAATGCCTGCTCCAGATATAGTGTCTACCACATCAGAGACATCCTTATAGGCTGCCGGCATCTCTTCTGCAAGGGTTTCCTTTGATGCGGCTAAGGCATAAATATCTTTTTTGGCCAACTCATCCGGAATAGATCTGTTTTTTGCCTGTCTTTTTGCCTCGCGTCTTGAGAGTAGTCGCCCTGCGCCATGGCAGGCAGAAAAAAAGGTCTCTTTTGCATTCTCTCCTGCCACCAGTACAAAGGAAGCCCTGCCCATATCTCCAGGCACTAGCACAGGCTGCCCTGTATCTTTAAATCTTTGGGCAAGCCTTGGATCCCCTGGAGGAAGAGCCCTTGTTGCCCCTTTTCTATGGATGCAGGCCTCAATATTTTTTCTTTTCCATGGTATGGTTTCTATCTTTGCGATATTGTGGCAACAATCATATAAAAGCCGCAATCCTAATGCTTCCCAGCTCTTTCCAAAGACGGGCGCAATGGTTTCTCTGATAAACCAGGTGATCATCTCTCTATTGGCAAAGGCAAAGTTTGCCGCTGCTGCCATGGCACCAAGGTAGGCCCGTGCCTCTTTGCTGTCTATTGGGGCGCAGGCAAGTTGTCGATCCGGCAGGGAGATGTTATGACGCTGCCCATAAGAGAGCATGGTATGTATATAATCGTCGCATATCTGGTGGCCAAAGCCTCTGGACCCAGTGTGCACCAAGATAAGGACCTGATCTTTGAACAAAGAAAATTTTCGGGCTGTCTTTTTGTCCACAATATTGTCTACCACATCGAGCTCTAGAAAGTGGTTCCCCGAACCCAATGTCCCCAATTCGGGGAGCCCCCTCTCGCAGGCTCTGCCAGAGACCGTGTCAGGATTTGCGCCGGGGATAGACCCAAAATCTTCATGTGCCTCCAGGTCTTCATATGTGCCGAACCCTTTCTTTACAGCCCATAGCGCCCCTTTTATCATAACGTCTTCTAACTCTTTTTGAGAGAGCTTGAACGTTTTGTGTCTCGACCCCAATCCTGCAGGCACTCTATGGAAGAGCGCATCCAGAAAGTTTTCCTTTTTTGGAAGGAGCTCCTTTATTGATAGATTCGTGCAGATGCAACGTATCCCGCAATTTATGTCATAGCCAACCCCTCCGGGAGAGATAACGCCATCTTTTACAGAAAATGCTGCCACTCCCCCAATAGGGAAGCCATATCCCCAGTGTATGTCAGGCATGGCCATTGAAGGGCCGACGATTCCAGGCAAGCATGCTACATTTGCCACCTGTTTTAAGGCTTCATCCTTTTTTAATGCAGCCTCTATCGCCTTATTTGCATATACTATCCCCCATGTACGCATGGGAGGAGCCTTAATTATCTTCAATCTGTATGGATCAATGCGTTCAATCTTTAATGTTTTCATATAAACCCCCATGGCCTATTGGCCACAACGAAGAATGAAAATATATGTTATCTTTTCTCTAACTATATCTAAATCGTGAGGCAATTGTGAAGCTAAAACTTTTTTTGCCTCTCGATTGGTTCAAGATTACTCATGGTTTATTTCCGTACCAAAAATTTTTCATATAAACTGCCATGGCCTGCCAGCCACAACGAAGGATGAAAATATATGCTGTATAAGAAGAGACCCTTGCACGATTGCTTTTCTATTCATTGCGGGGAGGTTTTTAGGCCGACGTGCCAATCCCATTGGTTGCAGGCACTTTGAGATTGCTTCGCTAAAGCTCGCAATGACAATATGGGTATTATGCAAAGGTCTCAAGAATTGAATCTATTCTATCTTTCTCTTTAAACCGGCCCCTGATCCCTGGCCCCTATTCTCATATAAACCCCCATGCCTGCAAGGCAGGCACAACCAAAGATGAAAACATGCCCGCGATGGAAGAATATCCATCCCTGAAAACTGATCCCCGACCCCTGTCTTCAGATAAAGGAGTTACTTTAATAAAAGACCAACAGCGGCTATAGCCATAACCACTGCAAAAACCTTTGTGAGATTTTTGTGCCTTATGTGACGAACCTTTTTTGCAGCCCATCTTGTTACTATAATACCTGAAAATGCTATTGCCAAACCCGCAGTATAGTTTACATAACCGATAGAATAAGGAAGAAGGTCGCTTTTCCCCAACCCATTATAAACCTGGACCAGACACCCTATTAAGGCCGTTATGGCCATCAAACATGTTGAAAGAGACACCGCTTCTAAGGCAGTGAATTTGAGTATGAAAAGCGCCGAAGGCACCATAATTATTCCTCCGCCTATCCCAAAGAATGCAGAGGCCAAACCAGAAAAGAAACCGCAAATCCCAGAGAGATAAATAGATCTTAAAGAATCCTTGGTCTTTATGCCTTTCCCTCTATTATATGTCTTGCCATCTGCTATCTTTTTCCCGCGGTAAAGTCGAATTGCTACGAGGATTACTATAAAAGCAAACAATTTTTTGACTAAACCCCCGGTGGCCTGTGCGGACAGCATCCCCCCGGCAAATGCGCCCAATACGCCGCAAATGGCCATTGATAAGAGATGTTTTATATAGATTATACCGCGTCTTAAGTGAATAATAGAACCTGATGAGGCTGATAATGTAATAACAAAAAGGCTTGTGCCCACAGCTGTATGAACCAGAGTTTTATCCGAATAACCCAAAAAAGTGAAGGCGTAGATAAGGATGGTAGTGGTTATTATACCGGCCCCCCCGCCAAAAAATCCTGCTGTAAGGCCCACAACAGCCCCTACGGCAAGATATAAAACCAAAAATGCCAGAATTGTAATATCTATCATATACAAAATCCAAGAAATTGACACTAAACCTGATTTTTCTGCAGGAACAAATCTCTTCCTTACAAAAATATGGGCGGATAAACCATCTTATGCCAATTGTTTTATTGATGTTATATATTGTAATCTAGCAAGAAATCATTAGGAAGAAAAGCAGGGGTTATTATTGATCACCAAGTAACAGCTCTTCCGGTATTGTATCCTGCCGGCTATAATCCTTCCTTCTTACCATTGACCTTGCCTTGCCTGAGCATGTACTGACGCAAAGGCCACATCCCATACACTTCTTCAAATCTACATCCACCTTATCACCTGCTATAATATTGGCATCAAATATACACCTCTCTATACAATGACCACATTTCTCTACCCCAATGCATAGTTTGGGGTCATGACTTACAATTTCAGGGCCAGGGTAAAGGAACTCCCTTGTCAACAAAAATACGCGGGTGAGCACACAAATTTTACTCTCACAATTACATATGACAAATGTCCATCTGCCTGACTGCATACAGAAATCAAGTTCATGTACAAGCCCTGCTTCATTAAAGGCCCGCAACATCTTTTTTGCCTCATCAGCGGGGATAAGCCTGTAGCCTAATTTTAGGTGTGTATATATCTCTGCCCCATACAAAACTACCATATCCTTACAGGATGGTTCCTCCCAGCGATGAAGTGCCTTTTGACATACACATGGGCCGACCGCAAGACGGGCGCCATTTGGCACCTCGGTCTTTGTGATGAAATCCACCACCCTTTCTGCAGCCTCTGTAGTAACCACTATACCATGGGGGAAAAGCCAGCTTAATAAAGCTATAAGCCGTAAAATTCTGCGCCCTGTAGTGGTCTCTGTCATCAATTTTATAGATAGGATATAATCCACCACCCTTAAAATCGTGGGTTCTAAGATGGCATACCCCTTGTGTAAAAGATATTGGATCCATCCAACCTTAGCAATGCCCTTACCTGAGAGGCCTACGTGCCCTGCAAAGAAGATTAGGAGATAAAATAATGAAGAATCCATAGAACCCTCCCTTAATATATTCATATTTATGTCAGCCAACAGGGACAAAAAACCCCTTGGGCCTTGGTAGCAAGTATCTTAGGGACACTCACATCAAAATAGATTGACCTCATTCTAACACCTCCAGATAAAAATGATGCATTCAATACTGATACAAAAGTTTTAATACTTCAAATGTGCTAAGTCAAAACAAATTTCCATTCTATTGTATTGTGCAAGCCCTGGATATACCAAAAAATGTTTTCGATAAGCGGAAAAGGATTTGGACAACAGCCTATAAAAAAAACTACAGGAGGCGAACTTTGCTCACAGCTGTGGATACCACAAATACCCTTATATTATTGCCCTTTGGATCTGCTGGAAAGAGGAAAAATCCAAGGCGCTCCAGGTCGTAGCCCGTAGTGGTGCCTGCCAGCCTTTCATCATCTGCAAACGTTACCTCCACCTTCTGACCATAAGTCTGGGTTCCTTCGGTAAAGTCCGTTCGCTCTTTGTAAGATGGGTTACCCTCAAAATCCTTTACAAAAAAGACAGCCTTCAGCTCTCTCATGTTTACCTCAATCGGATCGTCTGATGAATTGATAGGGCTAAAATGAAAGCTTTGCCTGACCGGGGAAAAATCATACGTGCTACCCTTTAATATCCTGCCATCAATATATCGTAACACTATCTTAATATTCATAACCGCACCCTCTCGTGACCATATAAGTAGCTTGCCTAATATCTTAATTACTTTACGGCGATATCGAGCCCTAACTTAAATTATTCATAACTACTCAGGTTGTTTAGACTGTAGGCTGAAGGTAATTTAGTTTTTGCGCATTGATCGAAGATATGGCGCACAAAACCTTTTTGGGCTCCACAATTTCTGAGCTTTGTATGACCACGCATGATTCCCTCCCTATCTGCCTACAGCCTAAATGCCTACGGCCTGTCTACCTGAGCAGTTACAAAAAAACAGAGGGAGTATAATTTCCCCTGGCCATCCGAAGCACAACCCTGAGTATACAGAAAAATCTTAAAGGTGAAGCCCCACGGGCGGAGCCTCCTGAATACTTTTCGTAAAGTTATTGCCGGTTCAAATTCTGACGGATATGCCTTACTTAAGCGAACCTTTGTAGGTGACAAGCATCCTGCTTATGGTTGCTGCCTTCTTGGTCTCCATATATGAGAGGATTGCTCCTGCTATATCACCCTTCATATTTATGAACACCTCTACTGCCACGTTGATATCGAGTCTGTCCATAAGGCTTGCTGCAGCCTTTGGCTTCATGGATGAATATATCTTCACTAAATGTCGCACCCTTGTGTCGCTTTCTATCTTATATGCCTCAACTTCCTTTTTTATTGAGGCCTCGATCTCCTCCAGCCTCTTAATCTTTTTATCTACCTGCACCTCCAATTCCTTTAGCTGCACTTCCTTTGCGGTAAGTTCTCCTTGCCTTTTCTGAATCAGCTCCCATTGCTCATCCCGGGGGAGCGTTTCCTGTTTGTTTTGTATATCTGCAGGTTCATCTGGCGCGGCAAGCGTTGGATTTATATGGATATATAAGGCTATAAAACTTAAATTTACAATAATCGCTATGATAAGAATTCTTGCTGTCTTCTTGCTCACCACCTCTCCTCCTTATGCCTGGTGACTGCCACCTCGTCTATAAATTTCATCTCATCTAAATTTTCCTGCTGCCTGTATTTCATAAAATCAATTTCCTTAAGTCTCCCCATGGCCTTGTACTTGGTTTTTGCGTCTACATAGGCCTGCCGCTTATTCTCCATGTCCTGGCTGGCCACATGTATATCTTCCTCAAGATTTTTTATCGCCTCTAGTATAAAAGTACCATATTCCTTGATCATCCTAAACTCGGCTGAAGAGATGCCCTTATTTAAATCTATCTCTACCCGCGCATCCAGGGCCAGCTTTGAGTTGATATATTGTTGCTGTCTATCCTTTAACTCCTTATGGTGTTTTTGGCTCGTTGCAAAGGACTGAAGGGCTGCTTGCTCTCTTATTTTCCTTACTCTCAAAAGGGTCTCAAACCTGAATTGAAACATTTATCTCACCCTTCCTGCTTGGAGTCACTGAAGATTTGGCGTACCCCGGATATTGCATCCTCCATGCCGGACCTTTCCGCTATGTCCTGCTTTAGAAGATTATTTATGGCATCTATGTATTTGAGAGCAGCATCAATCCTCGGATTACTGCCAGACACATATGCCCCTATATTTATAAGGTCTTCCGCATCTTTGTATACAGCCATAATCTCTAAAATCTGTTTTGCGAGCGTTAGATGTGAGCTGCTCACTATATCCCTCATTATCCTGCTCACGCTTTCTAACACATCTATAGCAGGATAATGATTTCTTGCCGCGAGATTCCTTGACAGTACTATGTGACCATCAACAACAGACCTTACCGTATCTGCCACGGGCTCTGTAAAATCATCTCCCTCTACCAAGACATTATATACTCCGGTAATACTCCCACCAGACACGGAAGTTCCCGCCCTTTCTAAGAGCTTAGGCATGCTTGCAAAACATGATGGGGTATAGCCCTTTGTGGTTGGCGGTTCACCTATAGACAGGCCGATCTCCCTTTTAGCTAAGGCAAAGCGGGTTACCGAGTCCATCATGAGAATGACATCTTTGCCCTGGTCACGGAAGAATTCTGCAATCGTGGTAGCCAGATATGCACCCCTTATACGGATAAGCGCTGGTTGATCAGATGTCGCGGCTACTACAACCGACCTTTTTAATCCTTCCTCTCCCAAGTCTTTCTCTATAAACTCTCTGACCTCTCTTCCCCTCTCCCCTATCAGGGCAATTACATTCACGTCTGCCTTTGTGTAGCGTGCTATCATACCCAAAAGAACACTCTTGCCTACACCAGAGCCCGACATGATCGCCATCCTCTGGCCTTTGCCTATGGTAATGAGTGCATTTATTGCCCTTACGCCTAAATCTAAAGGCTCGGTTATGCGAGCCCTTTCCAGAGGATTTATCGGGTTGCCATATAAGGACATCTCCCTATTGGCATCTATAAACCCCTTTTCATCCAAAGGCCTGCCTAATCCGTCAACGACCCTACCCAGTAAAGCATTCCCCAACTTTACACTAGGGCTGGATCGCCTGGCCACAATAGAACTTCCAGGGCCTATCCCATCAAGCATCCCTAAAGGCATCAACAGTACACGTTTGTCTCTAAAACCGACTACCTCTGCCATAATAGATTTCTTCATATCCCGCGAATAGATCTCACACATACCCCCCATAGCGCTTCCAGGACCATGACCTTCTACTACAAGACCTACAATATTCGTTACCTTGCCTCTTACCTGGATAGGATCCAGATTTTCCACACGCTTTATACAAACCCCAACATCAGCGCTCTTCAAGGATGATCTCCTTTATGTGTTCTATCTGAGACCTAACAGTTGCATCTATCTCGCCAAAAGCGGTCTCTATAACCACGCCACCCCGCTCTATAGTATGGTCTTCCATAATAGAAAGCCGATCTCTTGTTTGTATATATGTCCCAAGGATTTTTTCTATCCCTTTTATGTATTCATAATCTGACGGGTGTAGCCTTAGACGAATCTCATCTGTTTTCACCAGGTGTGTGCTTGCAGATTTTACTGTTTCTAATACGATATCAGGGGCCAGGTGAATCTCTTTATGGATAACCTTTTCTGCAATCAGGCAAACCAAGTTCAACATCTGATCTATGTGCTGCTCTGTAAGCATTTCTCTTTGACGGGTAAGTTGCTCTATGGCATCCTTGAAGGTTGTAAAGAGAGGCTGTAGTCTTTTGACCATAACTTTTTGCCCTTCACTTTGACCCTGTTCCAGTCCCTTTTCATAGGCCTCCATCTCTATTGCTTCTCTTCTCATCTTTGCCTGTTTAACGATCTTTTCTGCCTCCTGATCTACCGACTGCCTTCCTTCTTCCTTAATCATGTCCTGCAAATCATACCTGGTTATGGGGATCTTTAGGGCTTGAGCATCCTTTAGTATCTTAGACGAGTTCATCGCCTCCCCCTTTGCCCCCTATGACAATCTTGCCGGATGCATCCAGTTTTCTTACCACCCTTACAATATTTTGCTGGGCTGCCTCTACATCAGAAAGCCTTACCGGCCCCATAGCCTCCATATCCTCCAACAGCATCTCAGATGCCCTTGATGACATATTGGACAAGATCTTTTCTTTTAAAGGTTCACTGGTTGTCTTTAGTGCAAGCATAAGGTCTTCATTGGTAATCTCCTTAAGGATAGCCTGCATGCCACGATTGTCTATGCCTAGTATATCTTCAAACACAAACATCTTTTGCCTTATATTTTCAGTCAGATCTGCATCCTTTTCCTCCAGAGATGCAAAGATATTACTCTCTGTAGCATTATCTAAGTGATTCATAATTTCTGCCACCGCTTCTACCCCACCCACCTTTTCGCTCTCTATAGAGCCCATGGCCTGTATTTCTTCTTGTAGAACCTTACCCACATCCTCTACAACACTAGCTGGGACTATATCTAAATTCGTTATCCTGTATACAATCTCCGAGTGCATGCCCTCAGGCAGTTTTGCCAGGATCTGCGCTGCCTTTTCATAATCAAGATGCGCAAGTATAAGGGCAATGGTTTGAGGGTGCTCTGCCTTAAGATAGTCTACCAAAAGCGATAAATCGGCCTGCTTAAGGCTGGAAAAGGCAGACCTGTCCCTGGCCTGATCTATGGCTTTTAAAATAGGCTTGGCCCCTTCCTCCCCCAGGGCCTCCGTTATTGTCCTCTGAATAAATTCCACCCCCTGTTTTCCTGAAATACCGCTCACATCAAGACATTCCTGCCTGAATTTATTCAGGACATCCTTTACAGCACCTACAGGTATTATGGTATCCTCCAAACTACTCATGCATTTACCTATCAGCTCTATCTCATGAGGATCTAGGGCTTTCAATACATCCTTCGCAAAAGTATCACCCATGGTCATAAACAATATAGCAGCCCTTTGAGGGCCGTCAAATTTTTTAGATACAGCCATCAGCTTCCCTCATATAACCAATTCTTTATCACAGCGACAGCACTTCCTACATCATCTTTTGCAAGCCCCTCTATATCCTTCCGCCACCCCTGTACTGCCTGCTTCATTTCTTTACTCTTTGCCTTAGCGCCTTCTATCAGAACCTCATCCTCAGTCGCCTCTAGTGACTCTTTTTCCTCGCCTTCAAGAATTCTTTCCTTTTTAGGGGTCTCCTTTATAACCCTTACAGGTCCTGACAGCCACTTCATAATGGGCCTAAGAACAAAGAGGACAAGCAAAAGCACAACCAAGAGAAATACCCCTGGCTTTATCAGAGATGTCAGAAACTCCGTCTTCTTAGCAGAGGAGGCTAACCCCTCTATATCTACACCTTCTGTTACAAATGGCATACATGATACCGATATGGTATCATCACGATCCGGATTAAACCCGATAGCATGTTTTACAGCTTCTTCTATCTCTTTTAACTCTGTCTCCCTCCTTGCAACAAATACCTTCTTCCCCTTGTCATTAGCTTTATACACGCCATCTACCACCACTGATACGGTAAGCCTATCTATTTCTCCAGGGGATTTTACAATTTCTGTCAAATTTCTGGTTAGTTCATAATTTCTGACTATACCTGAGCTCCCACCGGTGGCGCTACCTGACAAAACCATCGGGCCTCCCCTGCCTGTAGGGAGGTTCGATGGCGTGCCTGCTATGCCTCCGGGAGCTCCTCCAGATCCCGTAGTCTCGCTCTTCAACTCTTCACTCCTTATAACACTACCTTCAGGATCGTAGGACTCTTTAGTACTTTTGATCATATCCATATTCACATCTGCACTTACCTTCACAACGGCCTTCCCAGGACCAAGAATCTTCTCCATCATTCCCTGAGCCCTTGCCTCCAGCATGTTTTCTAGCGCATGTTTCATCTCTAAATGATTTTTAGCAAAGGATACCGTACCATCTTCTTTTCCCCCATATAGTACTTTACCCCCAACATCTACTATACTGACGTTCTCCGGCTCCAAACCACGTACGCTTTTTGCTGCCAGATAAACTATGCCCTGGACATGAGAGGGCTTGATCCTGTATCCCGGCTTAGACCGTACTATAATAGATGCCTTTGCCGGCTTCTCATCTTCAATAAACACGCTCTCTTTGGGTAGTACTATATGCACCCTTGCAAAATCTATCTCATCCAGGGCCATAATAGTCTTAGCAATCTCATTTTGTAAGGCCCTTTGATAGTTTATCTTCTGCACAAACTCTGATGTAGAGAAGCTGGTTTCATCAAAAAGTGCAAACCCCTCGCCACTGCCTCCCTTTGGCAGACCTTCCCCTGCCAGGGTCAATCTGGTTTCATAGACCTTCTCCCCCGGGATCATAATGGCCGTCCCACCCTTGGTAATCTTGTAATGTATGCGTTCCTCTTTTAGCCTCTGTACAATAGCAGATGCATCTGCATCATCCAGGTCTGTAAATAGATATTGATATTTTGGTGCGCCTGCCCACATCAAGGTTACTATAAAGATAGCAACTACAAGCCCTGCCAGGGCCAAAACACCAACTCGCTGGCCCATGCCCATGCTTCCAAATTTCGTTCGCACCCTGCTAAAAAATTCTCCTGCCATCATCTCAATCTCGAAAGTTCATTATACCCTTCTATAAGCTTGTTAGCAGATGTAATTAAAAGGCGAAGCGCAATATCCGCCTTTTGCATCTTAATCATGGCCTCATGGATATTTGTGGCCTTACCTGAAGCCAAGGCAAGAGATGCTTTGTTGGCATCCGTTATAAGATCGTTTGTTGAATAAATCGCATCTTTAAGGGTATCTACAAAACTTATCTGCCCTTTTTGATCTCCTGTCGGCTCCTTAGCCATTTTGTTCGCCCCCAGGAGTACTTCATTTGGAAAAGAATTTATTCGCATTATTGCCTCCCAATATTAAGCGCCTTTAATGCCATATCTTTTTGTGCCTTTACTGCAGTTGTACCAGCCTCAAACGCCCTGGTTGCATCTATCATATTTACAAGCTCTTCCATTATATTTACATTGGGCATGATGACATAACCATCGTCATCCGCATCCGGATGAGAAGGGTTATAAATGCGTCTGCCGGGGGAGGGGTCTTCTGTAACAGCCTCCACGTCCACACTAGAGAGCACTTCCTCAAATGGTTTGGCGCGTAGTACAACATCTCTGCGCTTATACGGGCCGCCCCCTTCTGCCCTGGTTGTCTGGGCATTGGCCAGATTTGATGAGATAACATTCATCCTTGTCCTTTGAGCGCGTAGCCCACTTGCACTGATATCCATTGCAGTAAATAAATCCATTATCTAATCCCCCTTATCGTACTCTTGATCCAGTCCAGTTTTTGCTGCACTATCTGTGCTGATGCATTATAAAGTAAATGATTCTGAGTGAGTTTCATCATCTCCCTGTCTATATCTACTGTATTAGAATCATTGCCTATTCTTGAATAAGGATCTTCTTCCATCTTATACTTGAGTCCTTTTGAAGGGGATCCTTGTATGTGCCCGGGATGTGTGACCTTTAGTCGAACATGAGCCTTTTGCTGGGCACCCTCCAGGGCATTCTCAAAACTCACGTCTTTGGCCTTATAGCCGGGGGTATCTATATTGGCAATATTGCTTGATACTACCCCTTGACGAAAGATACGATAATCCATCAAAGCCTTTATCTTAGATAAATCCTTGCCAAATATATCTGCCATGACATGTGCCTCCCGTTGTTATCTAAAGCAATAGTTGTACCAACAAAGAAGACGGCCTCTATTCAGGGATAGACTGTATTATTGTTTGAAATTTTGACCCCATTAGTGTCGAATTTTTGACCTTTTTCCTTATACTCATTCAGTTTATTCCTTAGAGTCCTTATGCTAATGCCTAATAAGGAAGCTGCCTTTGTCCTGTTCCATCCCTCAGATTCCAAGGTAGATAATATAAGATGCCTTTCCATCTCGTTAATAGTCAAACCTACGCCCGGAGAGATATCCGGCAAAGAAGATGCTGTCGTGTCCACCATAATGCAGTCTTCTGTTATCTCTTTCCCGTCAGTCAGAATCATAGCCCTTTCAAGGGTATTCTCCAGTTCCCTTACATTGCCTGGCCATGAATAATCAAGTAAGGCCTTTTTCGCCCCCTCGCTGAGGGATTTTTCCTCGATACCTTCCCTTTTTGCAACCTTTTCTATAAAGTGTACAGCTAGTGGCACGATATCAAGCTTTCTGTGCCTCAAAGGTGGGACCTTTATGGGGATAACATTTAATCTGAAGTATAGATCCCTGCGAAATTTGCTCTCTTTTATATACTTATCTATATCCCTGTTTGTAGTAGAAACGATCCTGAAATCTACATCGATAGATCCCTTTCCTCCAACACGGTCTATCTGCCTTTCTTGCAAGACCCTTAAAAGCTTTGCCTGGAGGGCAGGGCTTATCTCTGTAATTTCATCCAAGAGAATCGTCCCTTTATGGGCCTGTTCAAACTTTCCTATTCGGGTAGCATATGCGCCGGTAAAGGCACCCTTTTCATAGCCAAAGAGTTCACTCTCAATAAGATTATCTGGTATAGCAGCCAGATTTATCCCTATGTATGACCCGCTTGCCCGTTTGCTGTTATTATGGATATAGCGGGCAATGACCTCTTTCCCTGTCCCGGATTCGCCCTGTATGAATACGGGGGCTTGAGTAGGAGCCACTTTTTTTATCAACTTTAAGATGTGCATCATCTTAGGGTCTGCTATTACAAAGCCCCCCCCGGGCTGGGCTTTCCCGCCAGCAGGGCCGTTAAGCAATACTGTTATAATCTGCTGAAAGCCCTCTACCTTAAAAGGCTTTTTTAGATAATAGGTTGCCCCTATTTCTACAAGACCCTTGCCGTCGCCCTGGCCTATTGCGACTATCTCTATCTCGGGATATACCTCTTTAACCCCTTCGATCACATCTCCAAATTCATCACATATTATTGCTATCTTATGTGACTTCGGGTTTATTATATCTAGAAACTTGGTCTTAGAGCTAAACCCTGCAGGGCTTTGTCCTATATCCTCGATGACCTGAGACAGGATACTTACCATCTCCTTATCTGAATCTAATATGGCTATGGCCATAAAGACTAATCTCCTTTAAACCTGCTACGCAATTTATTGAATTCGCTAACGCTTGTTTTCATTTCTATATTGGATACATAAGTCCTCGCTGCAGCTAACCACAACAGATCGTCACATTGAGCCGTAATCTTGTTTAATATATCCACAGCTCCATCTACATCCCCTTTCAGAAGTGCTATATCCGCAAGGTTATACATTGCCCCCCACCTAAGGCTTGATTTATCATACCCTTTTATTAGATTATTATATAATCTTTCCGCCTCTTTAATCTCCCCCTCACCTTTTAGCTGCCCTGCTCGAATATAAAGGGCATGTTCTATACTAGGGGAGTCTACCTTGCCATATAATGCGATAATCTTATCAAGGGTTCTCGCTTCCTTATCTGCCATTGAAAGCCGATGATACGCATCCGCCAGAAGGGAAAGGGTTTTGGTGTCCGGCTCTTTTTGCATGCTGGCTGTCATTTCTAGAAACGTCACTGCTTCATCTAATCTATCCAGACGATAAAGTAATTCCCCACGGATTCGCTCCATCCTTTGGACATCTGTCCCTTTCGGGTATGCATGCAAATACATTGTATTCCACTCAAGGGCAGACGTATACCTCCCTTGCCTATAATCAATATCAAACAGGAGATCGAGCCCCTCATCTTCAATGCTGGTATTGCCTTTCACACATGCAAGCAATAAAGGCCTCGCCTCAATAAAGTCGTCAAGCATATATAAAGACTTTCCTATAATAAATAGCATTTCAGGATCATTCAGCCCCTTTAAAAAACTAGTCTGATATTGAGTATAAAGGTCAAAGATATCATTATACCTGGACTGCGCAGCCAAAGACCTCAGGAGTGCTACGATACCGGATTGTGCGGCAGCATAGGCATAAGCATGAACAGGGTTATCCTTCTTAGTCTCTACCCATGCCGTATGGTAAACTCTAAGCGCATCATTCCAGTTGTCATGTTCTGCATAGACCTGGGCTTGTCTTATCTTTACAATGTTCCTTAACGGGCCTGGGATATCTTCATTCAATACAGTGCTGTAGATGTCTATAAGTTTATAGAACACCGTGTCAGACAATTTTTGGTCTTGCTCCAGATCCTCCTCCATCATAAATCTGGCCCGGCGGAGTTTAGCTATCACACCACTTTCTCCACTTGGGGAAAGATTTTCTACCTCGCTAAAGATCTTTATAGCCCCTTGTATGTCTCCCAACTGATACAGGCAATCCCCTTGTTTTAAAAGATACCTTAGCCTTTGGCTTTGATCCCCTAAGTTTATTGCCTTAAGTAAATAGTAGCTTGCATTTTTAAGATCACCTTTATTAAAGGCTGCCTCAGCTATTCTGCCATACAGGGAAGGGTCTTCCTGAAACAGACCTGCGTCCTTTTTCATAGCCTCTTTATAATAAAGAAGAGCCTTTGAATATGCATTTAAGCCTAGATAGGTATCCCCTAGCATAGAGAGATAATAACCCTTTAGTTTATCAGGTATTGCAGAAGGATCGAATCCTTTAAGCATCCGTTTATTTGCTACAAATGCATCATCAGAAAGCCCTTGCTTATTTAGGATATCCATCTCCAGGATACGGGCCTCTATTGCTATATCATCAGATACCGAATCCTTTAAAAAACCGATATATTTCATGGCGTCAGCAGATAATGATTCTTTTATGAACATCTTTGAATACTCTGCAAGATATAGTTCTCTTTCTATCCCAGGCGTTAGCCCCTCTATCCCCCTTCCCATTAAGCTCAGCGCCTTTTGTCTCAAATCTTTCTTGCCATATGGATATGAGATCTTCCAATACGCCCTGCTAAGTAACACACATGCCTTAGGGCTAAGATAAGGCTCCGTTGTCTTTAACATGTCTATGCATGTAGCAATATCTCCCTTTAGATAGGCCTTATCGGCCAAGTCATATCTCTCCTCTGCGGTGATCTCGCCACTCAAGAAAATGTTTAAGATAACCTCTTGAGAATCTGGTGCAAATCTGGCTGTAAATTTTTTATCTTCTCCAGGTATGGCAAAGCCTATTGCGCTACCGCCTTCCATCTCAAATGCGCCCATGTATTCCAGATATGGTATAGGAGAAATATCCTTATCAAGCTCTCTGCAAAGGCATGTCCTGTCAAATAAGAGATATAGCCTGTTATGGTCTTTGGACAACAAGACTTGTGGCTTCGTATTATAATCAATCTTAAATACTATTCTGGCCGTATCTCCTGCTGTAGTAAAATTCACCGATTCTATGGGGCAATCTGACCGCTTAATTTCTTCAGCAGATATATCTATTACAAATCGCGGGGGTTTCTGCAGAGAAGACACCGTATACGTAAATGGCCTTTTCACATAGATCTGGCCATCCTTCCCGTCAAATAGTATCTTATCTACGATTAAAATGTCCTTTATGTAGGATTTTTCACCTACTGTGTCTGGAAAATTGACGATGAGGGTCTGTCCCTTTTGTGTTATTTTAGGCGTTGAATGGTACTTTAAGTCAAATACCACTCGTACTTTATCTGCCCCTCCGCCGACCTTTATCCCCGCTGCAATGGCCGCAGGGCACACTACATAGCACATCAGCAACAACCCAAGACCTATTATAAAAAGGCCTTTCTTAATAGATACAATCTTTCTTATGTAGCTCACCTAATGTCTAGATACAACTTCTGTGCCATTCGATGACCATTTTCATGTTACAAACCATTGTTACGGCTTAATAACATCAGGAGGATTATGCCCCAGCGTCAAGGGAAAATCAGGCCCGGCTTAGTCTAAGACATTATTTTCAGTCTAACAACCCCTTTTATGAAAACATCTCAAAATGCTTAACGATCATTCAGAAATGTCATTGTATGTCGTAAGGTTCATAATCTGGGGTATGCGTTTCCGGAAATATCGGGGGTATGGTCGGTAACCCTTCTTCGATCACCCTCATAGACTTCCATTTTCCTCCATAAAAGCGGATAAAAAAGGAAAAACTCAATGTGATAATATAGGTAGAAGCAATGGCCCACGCCACATAGATACCATAATTAAGAACTTCCAGTGCAATATAACAAGGGATGACAAGTACCAAAGAAGAGACCACTACGATCATGTACATGACATAACGGGTATCGCCGGCCCCTTTGATTGCAGAGGCAAAAATAATGTTCATGGTGTCAAACAAGGAAAAGAGGGCTACAAAACGAAGAAGAACCACGGTTATATCCCGGATTGGCGCAAGACTGGCCGGGTCAGCATAGATAGTAAAGGGCTTCAGGAAGAGATCCGGCACAAATACAAATGCAGCAGCTATACTTGCCATATAGATAAATGTGAGGTGAAAGCTAGAGTATGCACTGCGTTCTGCTATGTCAGGGCTATCTTTTCCAAGGTGCTGTCCTACCAGAACTGAAGTTGCTATCCCGAACCCGATCATTGGCATAAATGCCAACGTATTGATATTTAAGGCAATGTTGGTGGCAGCCAAAAAGACAGTACCCAACCGACCCACTAAAAGGATAAAGACCGTAGAGGCGGCAACATCAAGAAAAAATTGCACGCCACTAGGGAAACCGAAGCGCACCAGCCGTGCAAAGAGAAACTTCTCAAATGGCCATCCCCTAAGGATGTGATAGCGCCTATCATGAGATCGCAAAAAAAACAAAGTCAGGTATGCAAGAAAAGAAAAACATACAGCAACCACCGTGGCTATACCAGCGCCTTTTACCCCGAGTTCAGGGAATCCCCAATTGCCAAATATCAGGGCGTAATCCGCAGCCAGGTTTACAGCAGTTGCCGAGATATTTACCCACATAACAGGCCAGGGCCTGCCAAGGCCTGAGAAAAAGCCGGCCATGGCAGAAGATGCCACCATAGGAAAAGCCCCGAGACAAAGTATCTGAAAGTATACCACCTCGTAAGCTTGAACTACAGGCCCATGGCCAACAAAACCAAAAATAGGCCTTGCTAAATGAATTAATAACAGATGCACAACACCAGCTATAATCGCTATGTACACCCCTTGCCATATAGCCGGGCCGATTTTATCGAAACGACCTGCGCCATAGTATTGGGCTACAAATACGCTTACATAGCTGGCAGTCCCTATAAACAGACTCATTATGGTGAAATTAAGGATACCAGCCGGCAACGCGGCAGCGATGGCTTCCGGTGAGTACCATGTGAGGAACATCCGGTCTACAAAATGTTGGATAGACCATGACCCCGTGCTCAAGATTAATGGAATAGCCAATGTCAACACCTCGCGGTATCCACCATCACAGTGCCAACGCCTGGTAAAAGATCGTATAATGCGTTTAGATATCAATATATTGTCCTTTATAATCGACAGCTGATAAAGATGTAAAATGCCGGCCAGCCTTAATATAACATATCTTTATATCCTAAATACCTACCAGCTGTATATAAGCTTTATATGGAAATGGTGAACAGTGAACAGTGAATAGTAAAAGAAGTGTTGGGTGTTGGTTTCGTTATTATATTGACGCTATGCCCTTCGGGCTGATAATAAGGTATGTTCCTTGGAGGTAAGGACTATGGCTAAGATGAAGTTCTGCCCGCAATGTGGAGGTTCGCTTGTCCCAAGAGAGATTGACGGTACTACGCGTCTTGGTTGTTCATCTATATCTTGTGATTATGTGTTCTGGGATAACCCCACGTCTGTTGTTGCTGCCCTTGTGGAACATGATAACGTAGTAGTGCTTATCCGCAATAAAGGCTGGCCTGAAAAGTGGTATGGTCTTGTCTCTGGCTTTCTGGAAAAGGGGGAAACACCTGAAGCAGCAACACTTCGAGAGATAAGAGAAGAGCTTGGCCTGGATGGGGAGATAATGGGTTTGATAGGGATCTACTCGTTTTTCGAAATGAACCAATTAATCCTGGCATATCATGTGTGTGCTACAGGCAAGATAAAGGTCGGTGAAGAACTTGCCGAGGTGAAGCAAGTCTCTCCTGAGGAGCTAAAACCATGGTCTTTTGGGACAGGGTTTGCCGTGCGTGACTGGTTGGAAGCGCGTGGATTGTTGGATTGATGTATCTTTTGGGAAAAACAGCAAATATTCTTTTGTGGGCTAAACCATTACGGGCCTTACAAAAAGGCAAGAGCGTGAGTAAAAAGGAAATTCCTGAATAAAACAAGGGGTAAATATCTTGATCTTACGGGAAAGATTGATCGATATCTTCTATAAAGCAGCAATGAGCAGCAGACGGATTCGAATCCGTCTTACACCCCCAGGGGCAGGTCGCGATCCGGTCGCATTATGGTATGTGCTAGAAACCTCGAGCAAGATTATTTAGATGAAGGGTAGGCCATGATAGGTGATAAGTTAAATATCAAAAAGGAGTATGTCGATGCGGCACAGGGTATAATGGAGTTGCTTTTGCCCAGGGTTAAAAAATCCGAAGGGAAATTTATCCTCACTATTGCCGGTGAATCCGGTGCAGGAAAATCAGAAATTGCATTTGTACTTTCTGAAGAATTTCTTAAAAAAGGGATAAAAAGTATTATCCTTCAACAGGATGATTATTTTGTTTATCCACCAAAAACAAATGCCAAGATGCGCAAGAAGGATATCGGCCATGTTGGGCTATCTGAAGTTCGGCTCGCGCTTCTGGATCAGAACCTTCGGGATGTTTTGGATGGGAAGAGAGAGATGGAGAAACCTTTGGTAATTTATGAAGAAGATCGGATTACCAGTGAGGTGATTAAGGGTGAAGACGTTGCAGTGGTCATTGCAGAGGGCACCTATACGACCCTTTTGGGGAATGTCCACAATCGGGTCTTTATCGATCGGACTTATCTGGACACAAAAGAACTACGCAGGGAAAGGGCGCGTGAAGAACAGGATGAATATCTTAAAAGGATACTCCAGATTGAACATGAGATTATATCGACACATAAAATCAGGGCTGATATTATTGTGACCCGTAACTATAAGGTTGAGGTGAATGATGAGATCAGAAAATAACAAAATCAGAAACATTTGTATGCTCAGCACACATGGATATTTTGACCCTGTTCCAGAGTTAGGCAAGACAGACACTGGAGGGCAGGTGCTTTATGTCCTTCAGTTGGCCCGATCGCTTGCTCAGTTTGGTATCAATGTGGATATCTATACACGCTGGTTTGACCACCTAAAGAAGCAGATTGATCCGATTCCTGATTGTCCGAATGTTCGGGTGATACGTATTCCGGCGGGGGGGTGGGAATTCATTCCAAAGGAATCGATTTATGATGTGTTACCTGAGTTGGCCCAGAACATGATTAAATTCATACAGGAACAGAATATCGAATATGACCTTTTCCATGGGCATTATGTGGATGCAGGCATCGTCGCTTTAAAGGTAGCTAAGGCCTTTTTCAAGCCCGCCTTCTTTACCGCCCATTCTTTAGGTGCATGGAAAAAGCAAAGGGCTTCTGGCGACCCGAAAGAAATGGATAGGGTCTTCAATTTTAGCCTTAGAATCGACGAGGAGCTTAGGATTTTTCAGTCAGTAAATGCCCAGACAGTTACAAGCAAGGAGGAACAGGACAAGATCGAAGAATTATATCATTTTCACCCCCCAAGGATAGAATTCATTCCTCCAGGGGTGGACGTGCACAAGTTTCGTCCTCTTGAAGACGGAGATAAAGAGGAAAAGACAGAGATCGTTCTGCCAGGCAGATACATTTTTGTGGTAAGTCGGATGTCAAAGGCCAAGGGACACGATTTGCTTTTGCCTGCGTATATGCAAGTGCTCAAGGAGTTTCCGGATATTCCCCTGGTTATAGGCGGGGGGAGTGATAGGCCTGATAAAGAGGAAACGGATGTTTTATTGAATATGAAGCGCTTTATCGAGAAAAATCGAATTAAGAAGAATGTGCATATCGTAGGAGTCATCCCCCACGATGACCTGCCGCCATACTACCGACAAGCCAGGTTATTTATCTTGCCTGCCAGGTATGAACCGTTTGGTATGACCGCGCTGGAGGCAATGGCTTGCCAGGTGCCGGCCGTAATTTCAAGATCAGCCGGAATCCAGGAGAACCTCGTCTCTGACAAGGATTGCCTGCTCATCGATCCCTTAGAAACCCAGAAGTACGCTGAGGCCATCAGTTTGTTGTTGAAGGATAAGATTTTGGCTAAAAGATTGGCCAAGCAAGGGAGTGAGACTGTCCGGAATACATTCAGTTGGGAGGCTATTGCTCGAAAATTTATCTCATTTTATGAGCGGTTTATATGAAAACAGGGGTCGGGGATCAGGGGCCAGGGGACTGAACTGCATAATTTAGCGCTTGTCGGAGATAATCCCCCCTTGAGGGGGGTAGGGGGGTGTTACCTTTGAGGTGGGAGGGAGGGTGTTACCCCCCCTTCAATAACAACCCCCCTAGCCTTCTTTAAAGGGGGAATCTGTCCGTGCAGATTAAGGGATAGTGGCTCCTGAGATATTCCTTTCCGCCCTTGACGGATGATTTGCGAATACATCCTTTGGCGATCTCTGTGGTGAATAAGGGCTTATTTTTTGGATCTAACTCCCATTTTCATCAACTCAGATGCTCCATGCTGCTTTGGCCCCTTCTTCGGTTGCCTCTATAATCCGACGCGGTTCAAATGCATCCCCTATAATGAAATGCCTGATGCCTGTTTCTTTCAGGGTCTTTTTGAGGTTATCCAGCGGTCTCATTCCAACAGCTACAACAACCTGATCAACCAGAGACAATGTCTGCTCATCTCCTTCACAGATAGTGGTTATTGAATCTTTGTCAATTTTCTTTAGGGTGGTGTTAAAGAGGAGTCTGCACCCTGCCTTCCTAAGCCTTGTGTGGAGCATATAGCCATGTGATGTGAGTTTGGAGACAGGCGAGCGTTTTAAGGCCTCAACCAGTGTTAGCGTGCACCCTTTCTCACGCAAAAAGTCTGCTGTCTCCATACCAATCAGACCTCCACCAAGGACAACTACGTGTTCTTTAGGTGAGACTTCCCCACTTAGAATTTGCCATGCATCACACACATGCCCCATGCCAACACCAGGGATGTCCGGGATGATCTTATCTCCTCCAGTGGCCAGGATCACTACCTCTGGTTTTTCATCCATTATCATATCATCTGTGACACAGGTGTTTGTGAGGATTTTTACCCCCATCTTTTCAACCTGCGAGGAAAGCCAGGTGATCCACTCGCCATATTCCTTTTTATTTGGTGGCAGGCAGGCAAAACGCAATTGACCACCGGAAACGCCTTCCTTCTCGAATAATTTAACCTTATGCCCGAGCCGTTTAGCCTCATATGCGGCTGTCAATCCACCAGGGCCTGCGCCAATCACCCATACACTGCGGCTGGTTTCTGCCGGGCCCTTTGGGTAGATCGTTTCCTGGCCGGTTTCCGGATTGATGGCACAACGTATATTCCCTTCACCAAGCATCAGGCGCTCGATGCAGCCCGTATTGCAGGCAAGACATTGGCGAATATCCTTTTGGCGGCCTTTTTTGGCCTTGGTCAGAAAATCGGGGTCTGCTAAAAACTGACGTCCAAAGGCTACGAGATCGGCATCCCCCCTGCCAATTACCTCATCAGCCAGGGTTGGATCGGTAAAGCGTCCTACAGCGATAACCGGTATATCCACCACGTCTTTAACCTTTTTGGCAAGCCAGGCATTAAAGCCGGGTTCATATTCAATCGGGGCGCTGGTGATGCCGCCCGGGCTTCCGTGTGTTCCGAAGGAGGCATGGATGATATCTGCCCCAGCATTGACAAAATCCGGAAGGATCGGCTGGATATCGTCTGCCGTATACCCGCCTTTTATAAATTCCTCAACAGACAGGCGAAGCGATATGGGGAAGTCAGCACCTACATTTTTGCGCACTTCTCTTAACACCTCAGTAGTAAATCGGGCGCGATTTTTAATGCTTCCACCATATTCATCCTCCCTATGGTTGGAAAGGGCGGACAGAAACTGGGTCAAGAGATACCCGTGTGCACAGTGAACCTCCACTGCATCAAATCCGGTCTCACGCGCACGAAGTGCAGCAGCGCCGAATGCCGCAATTATTTCTTTGATATCTTCCAAGGTCATCTCTCTAGGCGCCATCTTGTAAACAAGACTTGGAACGGCAGATGGGCCTATAGCCTTTCCCTGGCTCAGCATATAAAGGCTCTCACGCCCTGTATGATGGAGTTGCATGGCAATTTTGCTGCCTGCACCATGAGCCACATCAACCAGTTTTCTCAGTCCCGGGATAAACCGGTCTTCAAAGGCACTAAGCTGGCTGTTTATCGCCAGACCACTTGGATGAACACCGACGATCTCTGTGACGATAAGACCCTGACCTCCTTTTGCCCGGCGCTTTAAGTACGCTATTGTGGCTTCGCTTACCGTGCCATCTTCATTCCCCAGGTTGGTACCCATAGGTGGCATAACAACCCGGTTAGAAAGCTCCATGTTCTTTATCTTTATGGGGGAAAGTAAGTAATCCAGCATATCCGTTCACCTCTCCTTCTAAAAGGTTCTATCTATAAAAAGGAATAATTTGCCCAACTATATCCAATCAATAATTGCTTCATATACATAAGCATGGGACACAGGCCAATGGCAAGGGGGAATAAAGAGTCAAAAAAAGGCGTTGCCGGAACAATAAGGAAGTATACTCATCAGGCCATGATCTCACTAAAATTACCTAGCACCATTTATGGTTGATAATTATGTTGATTTTTACATAGAAAATTGATAGAGATACTCCTCGTATAAACTTATATGAGGGAGGTAACACAAATGAGAGGAGATAGGGGTTTGAAATTGACAGCGCTTGCTTTGTTTAGTGTGATGGTGATGTGTAGTCCAACCCAATGCCTTGCCGAGCCCAAGGGTATACTTACCATATTCCATGCGGGGAGCTTATCTGTCCCAATGGCTGTTATGGAGAAGGCCTTTGAGGCCAAGCATCCAGGGATTGATGTCCAGCGCGAGGCCGCTGGAAGCCAGAAATGCGCCAGAAAGATTACTGATGTTAAAAAACCGTGTGATATCATGGCATCAGCGGATTACAAGGTGATCGATAAACTCCTTATTCCCGAATATGCCTCTTTTAATATCCGCTTTGCCACCAATCATCTTGTACTTTGCTATACAGATAAAAGCAAATACGCTGGAGAGGTTAATTCCGGTAACTGGTATGAAATTCTTTTAAAAAAAGGTGTTGTCTGGGGACATTCAGATCCCAACCTTGACCCGTGCGGCTACCGGTCGCTCATGGTACTGCAACTGGCCGAGAAATATTACAAAAAACCTGGGCTCTATGACAAACTCATCAATAGCCGGCCCAAGGAAAATATCCGGCCAAAATCGGTTGAGCTCATCTCGCTTTTGCAGACAGGAAATATGGACTATGCCTGGGAATACCTCTCAGTGGCTGTCCAGCACGGGCTAAACTACATTATCCTCCCAGACGAGATAAACTTAGGCAATTATAAGTATGATGATATTTATGCACAGGCTATCGTGAGGGTAACCGGTAAAAAACCCGGAACCTTCATGGATATCAAGGGAAAATCATGCACCTATGGAATTACTTTGATAAAAAACGCACCCAACAGAGAAGCCGCTATCTGCTTCCTGAAGTATATGCTTGATCCTCAAGGGGGGCTGAAGATCCTTAAAGACATGGGACAACCCCCATTCATACCATGCAGGGTTCCTACAGAAGAAGTTAAGGCAGCGCTTCCTGCAGGATTAAAAATCCTGGTGGAAGTGAAGGATTAAAAGGGAGAGGGAGACCTGTGAAAAGGGAGCCGTTTTTCTGGGTTACCATATCCTGTGGGGTGATCATCATGACCTTTATCCTTCTGCCCTTGATCGAGATGATGAGGGCACCTTCTGTTTCCATGCTGGGCCAGACAATAAAGGATAAAGATGTTCTGCGTTCGATCTGGCTGAGCATCTACACAGCGGGTTCTGCAGCCTTAATCTCCTTTGTCTTCGGGACTCCCCTTGCCTATCTGCTCGCTCGAACTCATTTCAAGGGCAAGCAACTTATCGAAAGCATTGTTGATCTTCCCATTGTTATTCCACACCCTGTAGTAGGGATCGCAATCTTAAGTGTCGCCGGTAAAAATCACTGGGTCGGGCAATTGATGGCAGAGCTTGGGTTGCGTGTGATGGGAAGCGTGACAGGTATTATTACAGTACTCACCTTCGTAGGGATGCCTTTCTATATCAATTCCGTAAAAGAGGGGATTGAAGGCATTTCTCCAAGACTGGAAAACGTCTCCAGGA
>JAYEFR010000027.1:0-5122 GCA_034716155.1 Thermodesulfobacteriota bacterium | reverse complement strand
GCTAGGCCAGTTTTCATTTTATCCAATGTCAAGGGCTAACCCCATTTCATTCTTGAATTAACATCTTAGTTTTGTACCTTTTGAGTGCTTATGTCAAAAGTCAAGACCTGACACCTTTTCCTTCCTCTTCCCTTTTCCTTCCTTTTCCTTCCTGTCGAACCTGGGCCTCATTGTACCGGCCTGACCGATAGGTATCAAAATTGCGGTCAAAACGCTCAATAAGTTTATGTATTTCTTCGGGAGCAGACATCATTTACCCACCTTGATGAGAATAAATACAAGGGGTGTAATAGCCTTGTCAATATGTTTCAGCTTAAGAGTGATGAACTCGTAAAAAGTTTGTCATTCCTGCCTGCCTGTCTGCCGTGCACGGCAGACAGGCGCCGACACAGCAAGGCAGATATCGCCACTGTCATATCCTGTTTTACTTCCAACCGCTGAATTTTCATACTATCTTAATCAAACTGTAATCAAACTGTAACATTTGTGTTGTATCCCCTCCACATATAAAAGTCGAAAATCAAAATAAAGGAGGGTAAGAAAATGGTTAGGATAGTGAAAATTTTGATATTAAGTTTAATGTGTTTAACGTTGGTGGGTTGGAATACAGCTTTTGCAGGCAAGACCATCGTGATTAAGGGCTCGACAACGGTTCTCCCTATAGCTCAGGCAGCGGCTGAGACCTATATGAAAACTCATCCTGAAATTAATATTTCTATATCTGGTGGTGGATCGGGTAACGGAATTAAGGCCTTGGTTGACAAATCCACAGATATTGCAAACTCATCACGTTTCATTAAGCCTAAAGAGGTAGAGCTTGCCATAAAAAACGGTGTGTATCCTGTTCCTCATAGAATAGCTGTTGATGCAATTGTTCCAATTGTTCATCCGGAAAATCCCGTAAATAACCTTACGATTGAACAGATGAATCTCATCTATCAGGGGAAGATCAAAAATTGGAAAGACGTGGGCGGAAAGAAGATGCAGATTGTTGTGGTTTCCAGAGACACCAGCTCAGGTACTTATGAGGTTTGGCAAAAAAAGATCCTTAATAAGGCCAAAGTGACGCCAAGGGCTCAAATGCAGGCATCTAACGGCGCGGTAGTTCAGGTGGTTTCTAAAAATAAATATGCCATAGGATACATTGGACTTGGCTATCTGGACAGTAGCGTCAAGGGCATAAAGGTACACGGTATAAATGCCTCCGCTCAGGCCGCGTTATCTGGAGTGTACCCTATTGCAAGACCGCTTTTCATGTTTACCGATGGATGGCCAAATGGGGCGGTTGCTGATTTCATCAATTTTGTGGTGAGTCCCAAGGGACAAGTAATTGTCAAAAAAGAGGGCTACATCCCACTGTATTAAAGGCTGTTAAAAAAGGTAGAAGGCTAAGGGCTACAAATCTTATATCTTATGCCCTTAGCCTTTTTACAACTATGTATTGTTGAGAACATCCTATGTCAAGAAAACTTAAAGAGACAATCATAAAAAATATATTTTTTCTTTTTGCACTGGTCTCTATATTTATCCTGGCGCTTATCGTTGTCTTTCTCTTTAGAGAAGGTCTGCCCATATTCAAGGTAGTCTCTATTAAAGATTTTATCTTTGGCAGTGAATGGTATCCTACTTATGACCCTCCAGATTTTGGTATATGGCCTCTCATTGTCGGCTCTCTTATTGTTACATTTTTTTCTTCATTAATAGCTATTCCTCTAGGTGTTCTTTCTGCTATCTATATCTCTGAACTTGCTCCTTACTGGATTAAAGAGATTCTCAAACCTGCAATTGAACTTCTCGCAGCGCTACCTTCTGTTGTACTTGGATTTTTCGGGATGGTGGTACTGGCCCCATGGCTTCAAGAGACCTTTGATCTGCCCACCGGTCTCAATATTGTAAATGCGTCTATAATACTAGCCATTATGGCTGTTCCCACGATTTCAAGTATCTCAGAAGATGCCCTTTATTCTGTACCGCTGGAGTTTAAAGAGGCTTCTTATGCCTTGGGTGCAACAAAGTTCGAAACCATTGCAGGGATTATTGTACCAGCGGCGCTGTCAGGGATTTCCACTGCAATAATATTAGGGATGGCAAGGGCTATTGGCGAAACCATGGTTGTTCTCATGGTAGCAGGTGGATCTGCAGCTATCCCAGAGAGCATTTTTGATTCTGTGAGACCTATGCCGGCTAGTATTGCGGCAGAGATGGGGGAGGCTCCTTTTAGAAGTGGACACTACCACGCCCTTTTTGCCACAGGAATTGTCCTGCTTTTCCTTACTTTCTTTTTTAATCTGATCGCAGATTATATATCGACTAAATTTAAAGAGGTGGGGTCTGCCACTCTATGAAAATGACGAATAATATCCTCAAACAAGAGATTATGGAGTCCCTGCCGGACCGGGAAGCAAGGACGTTTGTGAAATGGCGCTATTTCAAGCAGAATCTATTCTTTAGTGTTGTTCGATTATCTGCTCTTATCATCGTAATATCTCTTGGTGGATTTCTTTTTTATATATTTATCAACGGGATTGGTGCAATTAGCTGGGATTTCCTTACCCTTTACCCAAAAGATTCTATGACAAAAGGTGGCATTATGCCTGCCATCTTAGGGACCATTTACCTGACAAGCGGGGCAATTATTATTGCACTGCCACTTGGTGTGATGACAGCTGTCTATTTAAGCGAATATGCGCGGCAGGGTACCGTAGTGAGGATTATCCGTGTGGGCGTAAATTGTCTGGCAGGTGTCCCCTCAATTGTTTTCGGGCTTTTTGGTCTGGCTCTTTTTGTGGTCTTTTTTCAGTTTGGTTCTTGTATCCTCTCAGGGGCACTAACCCTTGGTTTTCTGATCTTGCCAACCATTATCGGGGCCTCGGAGGAAGCCCTGAAATCAGTGCCGCAGACATTCAGGGAGGCATCTCTGGCCCTTGGTGTTTCTAAATGGCAAACAATCTTTAGGATTGTCTTGCCTAATGCACTGCCTGGGATAATGACAGGGTCTATCCTTGGTATTGGTCGGGCAGCAGGAGAAACAGCTCCAATCATGTTTACAGCAGCGGCATTTTATACAGCCAAACTTCCTGCATCGATCTTTGATGAAGTAATGGCTCTGCCTTATCACATCTATGTTCTGGCAACAGCCGGAACCCATATTGAGCAGACCAGACCCATTCAATACGGCACAGCACTAGTCCTGGTTGCCTTGGTTTTGGGGATTGATTTGGCTGCAATAATCATCAGAAGCTATACAAGGAAGAAAAGAAGGTGGTAATGGTACAAGATAACTGTATAATAAAACTTAAGAATGTTGATTTTTATTATGGTGATTTCAAGGCGCTTACAGATATAACTATGGATTTTGAAAAGAACAGGGTTACTGCCCTGATCGGACCATCAGGCTGCGGCAAATCAACCCTCCTGAGACTGCTCGATAGGATGAATGAACTCATAGACAAAACAAGGGTGAAGGGTGAAGTCCTTTTTGAAGGTACGAACATTTATAGCCCCGACGTTGACCCTGTTGAGATTCGAGGAAGAATTGGTATGGTCTTTCAAAAACCTAACCCTTTCCCAAAATCTATTTTTAACAATATCACCTATGGGCCAAAGCTTTCAGGGGTGAAAAACAAAGGTGACCTTGAAGTCCTAGTAGAACAGAGCCTGAGGCAGGCCTCCCTATGGGACGAGGTGAAAGATATCCTGGGTCAGTCTGCCATGATGCTCTCAGGGGGGCAGCAGCAGAGGGTGTGTATTGCCAGGGCTTTGGCCATGAAACCGGATGTCCTGCTGATGGATGAACCCACATCAGCACTGGATCCAATCTCGACGGCGAAGATTGAAGAACTGATTGAAGATTTAAAAAAGAAGTATACTATCATTATTGTAACACACAACATGCAGCAGGCTGCGCGTATTTCAGATTATACTGGATTCTTTTATTTAGGGAAGCTTATAGAATATAATCCAACCAAAAAGTTTTTTACTGCGCCAAATGTCAAACAGACAGAAGACTACATTACCGGTAGGTTTGGATAAAAAAGGAGAAAATTATGAAAAGACATTTTGAGAAGGAGTTGCAACGTATAAGAGAAAATTTGCTCAAAATGGGGGCCTTAGTAGAGCAGGCCATTGCTAACGCTATAAAATCTCTGGTGGAAAGAGACTCACAACTAGCGAAAGAGACCATTCAATCTGATGATAAGATTGACTCTTTAGAGGTTGAGCTGGAGGATATGTCAATTAGACTCCTGGCTTTAATGCAGCCCATGGCCGGCGATTTGAGGTTTATTGTGAAAACAACCAAAATCGTTACTGACCTGGAACGGATGGGCGATTTGGCTGTTAATATATGCCAGAGGGCATTAGAGCTCAACGAGGAGCCACCCCTAAAACCCTATATCGATTTGCCTCGAATGGCCCAAAAGGCTCAGCTCATGCTTAAAGAAGCCCTGGATGCCTTTGTCGAGGCAGATGCTGAGCTTGCCCTAAAGGTGTGTGCGAGTGACCAGTTGATCGATGACCTGAACAATCAAATCTTTCGAGAGCTGCTTACCTTTATGATGGAGGATCCCAAGACTATAACCCGTGCTATCCGAATAAGCTTTATTTCAAAACACATAGAGAGAATCGCTGACCATGCAACCAATATTGCCGAGGATGTAATCTACATGGTAAAGGCCAAAGACATCAGACACGGGGCATACTAAAGAAAGGGATTGTTTCCTCATTTAGGGATGATATACTCTGTAGGTGAATTGAGGTAAAAATTATGCCAAAAAAGAAGATCCTTGTGGTGGATGATGAGAAGGATATTGTGGAATTGATCAAATTCAACCTGATCAGGGAAGGATTTGAAATGATTACCTCCTACAATGGAGAAGATGCTCTAAAGCTGGTCAAAGGCAAGTCTCCTGATCTAATTATCCTTGATCTTATGCTTCCAGGCATGGATGGCTTAGAAGTCTGTCGAATTCTAAAAAGAAATTCTTCCACCTTTTCCATTCCTATAATTATGCTTACTGCAAAGGGGGAGGAGACAGACATAGTTACAGGTTTAGAGTTGGGGGCCGATGACTATATTCCCAAACCCTTCAGCATAAAAGAGATAATCGCCAGAGTAAAGGCG
>JAYEFR010000026.1:0-5183 GCA_034716155.1 Thermodesulfobacteriota bacterium | reverse complement strand
ATGCCAAGAGATGCATTAACATACTCAAGTCAGGTGAGAGACGGGATATACACACAACCGAGGGCCCGAGCCGTGAGGACCTGAGACATGCCTTGAAAGAAAAGGTGACCGAGACCTACAGGCCATATCTGCAGGCCAGGCATATTGACAAGCGCTTTGAGCTGCTTAACTCCTTCAGGGTGCTGTGTGCGCTCAGGAAGGGACCATACGGGGTGGAGGGTATAAACCTCCTGATAGAGGGCATACTTGCTGAAGAGAAACTTATTCATCCAAAGGGGGCAAACTACCATGGCAGGCCCATTCTTATAACCAGAAATGACTATGATCTTAAGCTCTTTAACGGCGATGTCGGGATCATCCTTCATGACCCCGAGGCAAACGACATGAGGGCATTATTTCCTGCTGCGGGCGGAAAGATAAAGAAGATATCCCCATCGAGGTTGCCCGAGCATGAAACAGTATACGCCATGACCGTACACAAGAGCCAGGGCTCGGAGTTTGATAAGATTTTGCTGATCTTGCCTGAGGAAGATTCTCCTGTATTGACCAGGGAGCTTATATACACGGGGATTACCAGGGCAAAAAAGGATCTTGATCTCTGGATGAGAGACGATGTGCTGCGCAAAGGCCTCTCGCGGAGGACCAGACGCACTTCAGGCCTGCGCGATGCACTCTGGGCGGAAAAAGAGGGGGCCGGATCTTGAATCGGGAATTTTATAAAACTTGTTTATAGGCAACATATATAACTGCTATCTTGCTTGAAGAAATCAAAGCCTAAGAATTAAATATATCGAGGAGAACCCTTTATTAAAGGGAAACACCTTACTGGTAAGCGTTTTGGCAAGATATATGGACTTTTGGTCAAATGAATTCAATGGCATGTGACCTATATTCACATATATGTTTCCACATATGGGTGGCTCTCTATAAGTCTGAGCACATCCACTATTTACCTCTCTTCACTTGAAAAGCACCTAAGCATGATCATCGTCTAGTGTTTTAGACTACAGGTAATGTATTGTAGCAATCAGCGCTGAGGTTGAATAAGTGGATTTCTCTGATCAAGTTTATTTTGAATCAGAAAATAGTACCTACGGTATATTAATTGGCATAAATATAAACTACAAGTAGACTTTGGTTTATTTTTATGCTAGTTTCACCACTATGGGTTATACAAAAAGCACCAAATTAAACCGATTAATCACTGAATGGCCAAGGGGTTGTGTATTAACAGCTCAGCACCTCAAATCCATTGGGTTCAGTGGTCACCTGATCGTAAAGTATAGGCAAGGGAATTGGATAAGGCAAATCGGACGTGGAGCCTATATCTTGCAAGGAGATGTCGTAGATTGGTCTGGTGGATTATATGCAATTCAAACCCAGCAAAAGCTCAATATACATGTCGGAGGCAGAACTGCTCTGGAGATGTTAGGGTATGCTCACTATATATCAGACAAGCATCGAAAGATTTTTTTATATGGCGAGAAAATGCAGAAAATACCAGCATGGTTTATAGATCATGACTGGCAAATTGATATCCAATACTGTTCCACTAATCTTTTCCCGAATGATTGCAAGATCGGCTTAACGAAAAGAAAGGAAAGGGAATATTCAATACAGATTTCTTCTGCAGAACGGGCAGCTATGGAGATGCTGTATTATGTCCCTAACAAAGTAGGGTTTGATGAAGCCATGCTGATCATGGAGAATCTCACTAGCTTACGCCCGAGAGTTGTACAAGTTCTTCTAGAGGTGTGTAATTTTGTGAAGGTTAAACGTTTGTTCATGTATATGGCAAGAAAACATGCATATTCTTGGGTGACTAAAATAGATTTTTCTAAAGTTGATCTTGGGAAAGGAAAACGAGTTATTGTACCTAATGGTATTCTGGATAAAGAATTTCAGATAACCGTGCCCAAAATGGAAGAAGAGGTCACGTATTGATAGACACAGCTTATTTCAGACAAGCCACTCTTCTACTAAGGATACTTCCTCTCATACAGGGAGAAAAGACATTTGCGTTAAAGGGTGGCACGGCCATCAACTTTTTTATCAGAGATCTTCCGCGACTTTCTATCGATATTGACCTGGTATATCTCCCAATAAATGAAAGAAATACTGCACTGGGAGATATTAGTAGGTCATTGATGCACGTATCCAGAAAGATTGAGCATATAATTCCTGGCAGCAAAACTGTTCTGAAGAAAATGAGAAATACAGAGTTCTATAAAGGGATGGTGGTTCGGAATAAAGATGCCACTGTAAAGATTGAACCTAATTTTGTGATCAGAGGGTCCATCTTTGAAACCGATAAACGGGCTCTCTGTCAGAAAGCGCAAAAGATCTTTAAAATGGAACTGGATGCCCAAATTTTATCTAAGGAAGAATTATATGCAGGAAAGCTTTGTGCTGCCTTAGACAGACAACATCCTCGCGATATCTTTGATATTCACATTTTATGTCAGCATGAAGGCATTACTGAAAAAACGAGGAAGGCCTTTATTGTATACCTCATCTCGCACCCTAGACCGATAGTTGAGCTTCTTAATCCACGGATCCAGGATATCAGAAAATTATATGAGAATGAATTTTATGGAATGGTGAATCTAGTCATTGATTGTGATGATTTAATTGAAACACAAAAGCAGCTCGCTCCAATGTTGGTTGATGCCTTAACGGATGAAGAGAAACAATTCATTGTCTCTGTAAAAGCAGGAGTGCCGGAATGGGATCTACTTGGTCTCAAAGGAATTGAAGATATGCCGGCTGTTCGATGGAAACTGTACAATATATCCAGGATGGATAAACACAAACTTAAGCTTGCACAGAAAAAGTTGCATGAATTCCTTGAATTATAATTACTTAAATAAATTAGTCAGCTAATATGGGCTAATTTCGATTAATTTTCGCATTGTACTTGCTGAGGTTTTAGTTACATATATCGAGTAGAATCTTTATGGAAGGATTGCGCCTTACTGATAAGCGTTTTGGCAAGATATATGGACTTTTAAATCTAGCGATAGAAATAACCTACCTTTATGGAATGTAACGGATTAGATGTCAAATGGATTGACTGGTTCAAGTAAGCCGCTGACGCGGCAGGGTTAACAGATCCCCTCTCCTTTTCTTTTTCGAGCCTGTCTTAAAAAGCTTGACACCCTTCCGATTTTTTTTCGCAACTGCCATAATACCACTCCATACAAAACTTTTTAACCCCAAAAAGAGAGGAGAGGTATTATGGCAGCGTTACAAACACCCTGGTATAACAAAACCGTTGAAGCCCTTAAGCTCAATGGTAAAAGTGAGCGTACTCAAGAAGCCTACGCGCGGCATGTGCGCAAACTCATTGAATTTCACCATAAGGATCCAGACCAGATTACTGAGGAGGAACTCAGAAAATATTTTATCCATCGTCAGGACGTCAACAAGTGGCAGGCCAACACCATGCGCATCTGCTACTCCGCGATCAAATTCTTTTATCTTCATGCCGTCGAACGTGACTGGCACATTTTTAAAGTTCTCAAGGCCCCTTCCGAAAAAAGGCTACCCGCTGTGTTAACCCGGGAAGAGATCGATAGCATCTTCGCAAAAATTACCACTTTTCACAATTACGTTTTCCATTCAACCATCTATTCTTGTGGTCTGAGACTGCAAGAGGGACTCTTTCTGCAGATATCAGGGCAGCATAATTCGTGGCCCTGGATGATGCCAGGGGCCCTTCTTGCCCACCAGATGTGCAGGGTGGATATGAGACCATGGCGAATGTTTTTCTCTCTGGCAGATTCGATGCTGACTTCTTTCACTGGAAAGGTTTCTTCTATAAATCGCTTGTTCTTATTCACGATTATCCTTTTCCCCTATGGAGTTCAGTATTCCAGCGATTTGGGTTTTTACCTCTGGAATATCCCTCTTGATGGTCTCCCAAACCAGAATATAATCCACACCAAAATAGCCGTGAATCAATCGGTCTCTCATCCCCGCTATATCTTTCCAGGGGACATGGGTGTATTTTTCTCTAATAAACTCCGGGATATTTTTGGATGCTTCACCCAGGCTCTCAATCTTTCTGATCACAGCGCTTGATGTTTTCTCATCCTGAGCAAAACCATCGAAGTTCATCCCCTTCACAAATGCCTCAATGAAAGAGCAGGATTCAAGGATATCCTGTAAAATAAGCTCGTAATTCCTTTTCATAGCCGTGCCAGATCACCATAAATATAAGGTTCTATCTCTTTTCTTATTGACCTTTGAGAAACGATATCTACCCTGCAATGTAATCTCTCTTCCAGGAAATCGCCAAGTCTTACAAGATCGAAGAGTGTTGCATCTTCTAAGAAGCTGACCAGCACATCGATATCACTTCCTTCTTTTTCCTCTCCTCTAGCATAGGAACCAAATATCCCTTTAATCTCTGCTTTATACCTTTGTCTGACATCCTTTTTTACACCTTCAAGTATTTTAAGGATTTCATCTTTTTTCATAGCCCTTGCCCCCTTAAGATACTTATCCTTGCAAGACATTTTTATTTGCTTTTGCCATTATCTCTCCCAATGGCACAAAATACCTCACTACTTCAACCTTTTCAACCGGCTCTGGCCATAGGGAGCCTTTTATGATGCTTTCTTGTTTAATGTCTTTCATCTGGAAATTCCCTTGTATTGCTGCTTAGAAAATGATTATCATCTAAATTCATACGTGATCTGTTAGTTGGCCAGTTGGATATTAAAAATTTCATCTGCATGCTCTGTGGTAACACTCCTTTATTCTTATAACAGGGCCACTCAGTTTTATCTTTATGGTTTATACCACCAAGAAAGATCGGCATTCAACCATATTGCTAAGTTTAAAATACATCCTGACGAATAAAGTATCAAGAAAATAAGCTGATTGGCAAAAAATGGCGATCCTGCAAAAAGTCGCTTACTATGTCATTGCGAGGAGTGTAGCGACATGGCAATCTAATAATTTCAAATGGTTATACAATACGAGATTGCTTCGCTTAAGCCCCCCACTCCTCGTGTGGGCCCCTGGGTGAATCTGTTTGGTGAAAATAGCATAACGCACTAATCACGGGGCGCGGCTTTTTGCGCTCCCGTGAATTAGATTGTTGGCAGCTTTATATGATGATCAGTAATGATAACGAGCTTGAACAAAATCGATTCTTTCATGCCCAACAACATAAA
>JAYEFR010000025.1:0-5192 GCA_034716155.1 Thermodesulfobacteriota bacterium | reverse complement strand
TGGGGATCAGATTTTTTTGGGGGGATAGGTATTTATATGAAAAAGATGGGTCGGGGATCAGAGCCAAGGGGTCAGTTTTCAGGGATGGATGTTTTTCTCGGTACGTAAGGAAAGGAGAGATGGATGCAAGTGAGAGAACCCCACATCCCGAAATATTTCCATCCTTGGTTGTGCCTGCTGTGCGGACATGCAGGTTTTTAAGAAAAATTGATAAAGGAGTGATGTATGGGTAAAATTTATGGAGGTCATTTAGTTGCAAGGTATCTTAAAGAGGTTGAGGGGGTATCAACGGTGTTTTCTATCCCCGGAGGTCATATTGACAGGATCTACGATGGGTTTTTAGAGTATGGGGTAAAGATCATTGATGTGAGGCATGAGCAGGCTGCAGCCATGATGGCTCATTCATGGTCTATATTTAAAGCCGGTCCTGGTGTATGTCTTGTAACAGCAGGGCCCGGGTTTACAAATTCGCTCACAGGCGTGGTAAATGCCTTTCTTGATAATGTCCCGATGGTCGTGCTTTCCGGCACTGCTCCTATCAGGGATTGGGGGAGGGGGGCGCTTCAGGAGATGAATCAATCAGATATGATCAAACCTGTAGTGAAGTGGTCCGGTATGTGCCATGACATAAAGCGGATACCGGAGTATCTCTCAAAGGCATTCAGGCATGCAGTATCAGGTCGCCCCGGGCCGGTATTTTTGGAATTGCCACCTGATATTCTTAACATAAGTATTGATGAAGCAGAGGTGGTCTATCCCAAGAAGGGCAGCTTCAGATACAAAATTTTAGCAGATATCGATTTAATCAAGGAAGCTGCCGGGTTGATCAATGAGGCGGACAGGCCGTTGATAATCGGCGGAAGCGGTATTGGCTTTAGCGATTGTGATAAAGAGCTTGCAACCTTTGTAGATACGACAGGTATGCCTTTTATTCTGCTTAATAATGGCAGGGGCGCTATACCTGATGACCATCCGTTGTCTCTCTGGGATGGGGGGCAGGCAGCCATGATGACTGGCATGGCTCAGGCAGATCTCATTGTTGTCCTCGGGATTCGATTTAACTGGCTTTTGATGTTTGGTGAGGGTTTTCCCCAGGCAAAGGTCATTCGAATAGATATTGACGCCACCGAGATAGACAGAAACAGGGGTTCGGACATTGGCCTTGTTGGGGATATGGGATCTATATTAAAGGAATTAAATGCCGAGGTGGAGAAAAGAGACCGTACAAGTTGGGTAAAGGCCTTAAGAGATTCATATCTTCCTTTGATTGAAGGTGAGATCAAGGAAAGGCGGACCCCAAAAGAGCCTATACATCCGGCAAGGCTTGTGGAGCAGATAAAAAAGGCTGCAGGTGATGATGCCATCTATATCATTGATGGCGGTGATACCAGCTATTTTGGATTAATAGGGCTAAATGCCAAAGAGAAATCCTCTGTTATTGCAGCAGCAGGTGGTCTATTCGGATGCCTTGGGACAGGGATTCCTTTTGGAATAGCTGCGAAGGTCGCAAGGCCGGAAAAGCTGGTTATAGTAATAAACGGAGATGGGTCCGTGGGATTTAATGCCATGGAATTTGATACAGCCCTTCGCCATAATATACCTTTTGTCTGTGTGGTGGTAAATGACCAGGCATGGGGGATGATCAAGCATGGCCAGGAGATAGCTTATGGGAATGAACGGGTGGTAGGTTCGGAATTGGGCGTTGTCCACTATGAAAAGGTGGCTGAGGCCCTGGGTGGCTATGGTGAATTTGTTACAAAGGATGAGGAGATCATCCCGGCCATTGAAAGGGCGATTGAATCTAATAAGCCGGCTTGCGTAAATGTGCTTACTGACCCTACAGTGACAAGCCCTGCGACCCTGCTATTTGTGGACTCGTTGAAAATGGAGCGATAAGATGAAGGCATTACAATTTTTTGTTTCAATCCCAAGGTTTGTTGCATTGAAATCTTTGGGGGCCATAAATAAAAGATTATACTATGATAGTCCCCTTGCAACAATAAAGCTTGTTGATGTCCCTGAGCCAGGGTTACTTTCTGCAGACTGGGTCAAGATCAAGACCTTTTTCTGTGGGTTTTGTGGGAGTGATCTCAATCTGATCTATTTGAAGGACTCGCCTACATCTACTCCTTTCACCTCATTTCCGTGCATATTAGGCCATGAACTCTCCGGAGAGATTATTGAGGTTGGCAGGGAGGTGAAAGACCTAAGAGTTGGTGATATTGTTACTATTGCGCCTCATCTGGGTTGTGCCACAAGGGGGATAAGTCCTGAGTGCAGGAGTTGTAGGATGGGAAGGCCTGCAAATTGTGAAAGGTTTGCCCATGGTAATTTTTCTGCGGGCATGTTTACAGGTATATGTCATGATATAGGCGGTGGTTTTGCCCCATACCTTGTGGCACACAAGACCCAGGTTTTTAAGTTGCCAGAGAGAGTTTCATATGAATCAGGTGCTATGATAGAACCACTTGGGGTGGCCCTTCAGGCAGTGCTTGATAACAGACCGGATAAAGATGATAAGGTTTTGATAATAGGCGGTGGTGTTATAGGCTCTCTTATCGTTCAGTCAATAAGGGCACTGGATATTGGGTGCAATATCACTGTTAGCGAGCCTTCAGAATTTCATGCGGAATTTGTTTTAAAGAAAGGGGCGGATAATATTATCACCGATGGAGATATCTTTGGGCATACACTAGAGATAACCGGGGCTACCTCTTATCGCCCACTTATGGGGAAAGATATATTGATGGGTGGGTTCGAAAAGGTCTTTGATACTGTGGGGAATTCTGAGACACTGAATAACAGCATGAGGATAATGGCCACAGGCGGGGTTTTAAGTGTTGTAGGTATTGGGAACAATATAAAACTCGACCCGACACCTTTATGGCTAAAATTACAGACTGTAAAGGGGGTCTTTGCTCATGCCTACAATACTGTGAATGGAGAAAGGAAGCACACGTTTGAAATAGCTATTGATCTTGTGGAGAGGGGGAAGGTCAATCTTGATGGGGTACTGACACATAAATTTCCGCTGGATGGATATAAAGAGATGATCGAGGTGAACATGAACAAAGGGAAAAATAGGGCAATAAAGACAGCGATTTCCTTTGTGTGAAAAGAGTTGTGGGTTGTCCGTTGCAAAACCTTCAGATAGGATGAGACCTTTGCATAATACCCATATTGTCATTGCGAGCGTTAGCGAAGACAAAATATGGGACCCACACGAAGTGTGGGGGGCTTAAGCGAAGTGAAGAATCTCGAAGTGCCTGCAACCGATGGGATTGCCACGTCGGCCTAAAACCCTCCTCGCAATGAATAGGCTCTTCAATTATGCAAAGGTCTCAAGAATTGAATCTATTCTATCTTTCTCTTTAAACCGACCCCTGATCCCCGACCCCTATTTCCATATAAACTGCCATGGCCTACTGGCCACAACTAACGATGGGAATAGGGATCGGGGATCAGTTTTCAGGGGTTTGTAGTATATTGGAAGGTGATCATTACTATCTGGAGCTTTTACAACGGACAACATACAACGGACTACTGACAGGGATTGGAAGATACATCTACAGGAGAAATGCACATAGAGGATAAAATATTTCATCAAACATGGTAAAACATTTCCCTTATTTATATCAAAAGGTGTTTTGATGTTTATAACTCTTTGTTATCATAGGGTAAAATGCTGCATTTAAGGGCATGGAGTTTGCATATTATATCTATAATATTTGATTTATGAGGAGGTATGGGATGATCAAAGATGGCCTTTTCAAGATCACAAGGCGGGGGTTTTTAAAGATTACCGGTTCGGGCAGTGCACTGCTCGTATTTTCAAATCCATTAAAGATTTTATCAAATATTTTCACTTCCAATGTGATTGCAAGGAATGATCTGGACATTGCCCCTGACATCTCAAATGCCACTGGATATAACTTCAAGATCTTAGATTTTGCCCAGGTTTCAGATATCCATATAGTAGATGAGGGGAATCAACTACGTGCCGAGGAGTTAAAGGTTAATCCTTTGCGTTCTATCTACCTCGGGCAGCTACTTGACAAAAAGATTTCTACGGTATCCAGAGAACAGGACACCTGGACATGTGTTGGGTGGGATTCTACCATACGATCTATAAACAAAGAACACGAAGGAAAACCCATGGCCTTTGTTATGGCTACAGGGGATCATACAGATACTGACCTTGAGAATGAATTAAAATGGTGTATAGAGATAGCTGATGGAGAACTAGGAGGTTACAGGGAGAACTACGACCTGGAGCCTGTGGATCCTAAGGGCCTGGATTTACCCTGGTATGTAGCGTTAGGCAATCATGATGTAATATATGAAGGTAGTATTGCTAATTATATAGTAGCACCCCTTATTGAACATTTAAGTTGCTCTGCTGAGGATCTTTCTTATCAGGATGAGACCATTGAGATTTACAAGAGATCATACCCCACACCATGGTGGCCAGAAGATGCTGAAGATGGATACTACAGCTTTGATCCTAGTCCATACATACACTGCATTGTGCTTAATACCGCGAATTATGATGCTGATGATGGGGATCTTATCGATAGGGCAGGTGATCTCTCGAAAGGCACCTTGAACCGGGCACAGTTTGAATGGATGAAGTCGGAGATAGAAGATAATCCAGACAAGCTCTGCCTGATCTTTTCCCATCATGGGCCTAGGTCATTTAGGCCCTTTAATGAGTTTCAGAGACGCTTTGGTAAGAATATTCCTCCTGAGGAGTTTAGAGATATTCTGGCCTCATATGAAAATGTAATAGCCCATATAAATGGTCATACACATGAAAATCATATTGAGGCGGTGGAGGATGGTAATGGTAGTGGATACTGGGATATTAATACATGCTCTATTATAGACTGGCCCCAGGAATGGAGGAGGATAGCTATATGGGACAACGGCGATGGCACCGGGATTATTAAATGCCGTATGCTCCAGCATGAGGATGGAGAGTGCCTCGATGTCGCCTATAATGACCCTGATGCAAACCACGAAACCAGGGAGGGGAGACCAGAAGACAGGGATGTTGAGCTTGACTTTGCAATACCAGGAGAAGTGGCGGAAAACATAATAGCTAACCCCCCGGAAGATGGGCTTGCAGAAGGTGAAGATGACACCGGGAGCAACAAGACCCCTCTATTTGATGGGGGCAGCGATGATAAATG
>JAYEFR010000024.1:0-5367 GCA_034716155.1 Thermodesulfobacteriota bacterium | reverse complement strand
CCTGAGACAGCCCCAGGTGCAACTGTGCCCAGTGACATTTGATCGCCTGCCTTATCACATGCACCAAGACTCAAAAACAACATAAACCATATAAACATCAAAAAGCTCTTTTTCATATCTCCCTCCTTAACCTACATCTCCATCCGTGCAGTAAAGTAAAAGGCCCTCCCCTCTAAGGGAAAGCCCCTTATATCAGTGACATATTTGTCAAAGACATTTCCGGCCTCAATATTAAGGCTAAGGCGCTCTATGGGATAGAAGTTCAGCCCAAGGTTAAAAACCCGTCTATCACCAAGTTTTTTTGTATTGGCACGTGTGACAAAGTTGCCCTCGGTATAGTTGTAGGATGCATACATGCCCACCTGCCTGCCTTTTATATTTCTTGTAAGGTCGAGTTGCACATTTGCTATGTTACGGGGCTTACCTGGTATCTGATTGCCATCCCGATTTGGCTCGCCTGTGGTATCAAGCATCTTGTTAAAGGTGTAGTTCCCGGACAGGCGAATACCCTCTACAGGCTCTAACCATGCGTAGAGTTCAATGCCTTTTGCACGGGCACGGCTGACATTGTAGGGCTTGTAATAAAAGCCTGACTGCAGGATATAGGTAATCAGGTCATCATATCTGGTATTAAAATAGTTTACGGAAACCCCAAAATAATCGTGCTCAATGCTTGGCCCGATATCCCAACTAAAAGATTCTTCCGGTTTAAGGGACTGATTCCCAACAATAAATCCATGGTTGTAATAAAGCTCATAGAAACTGGGCGTCCTATAACCCTGACCTGCATTTGCCTTGATCATTATCCAGTCAAAAATGCTCCAGGAAATACCTGACCTGTAAGTCCACTTAGAACCAAACTGCGAGTTGTTATCATTACGGATCGTAGTAATCATCTCAAAAGGCTCTCTACCAAAATCAAGCCTCATAAGGGCTGAACGTGTATATCTTGTACGCGAACCCATGGAACTGTCGTCCATGCCCTCTTCGAGATAAGTAAACTTGGGGTACACAAGAAGATGACCAACTGTATACCCAAGACCCAGACTCAGCTGGTCAGACAGGGTCTCAGTGTCAGACCAAAGGGGGGCATCAGGGTCTTTGTAGGTATCATCCTGATCAACCCTTGAAATGTCCACATCAAGGCTGAATTCATCTATGGGCTTGGCCTGAGCAGAGATATGGTAGGTGCCACGCTTGAACTCTTGTTCTGCCCTTGGGGTTGGAAAGGTGATGATCCCTGGGATCTCCTTGTGAGAGGAGTATACACTGGCCAATGCCTTTAAGCGCCAGGAATCGCCTCCGGCCATCAGCTTTGCCATATAAGAGGTATCATCAAAGGCATTGTTTCTTCTTGTATCTTTAAAATCATCTAAGGGATCGTTTTCCGTGCCGTTGTTGTTTTCAAATTCATAGTTATTATCCGAGTGTCTCCTGGACATGTTGAGCATAAACCCCAATGAGTCACCTAAAGGACCGCCTGCGCCTACCCTGACTTCTCTTGTACCATAGGATCCAAATGTTGACGATATATCAGCACTAAAACGCTCAGTTGGATCTTTAGTAATAATATTTACAATCCCTCCAAGAGCGCTCTCTCCAAACAAGGCAGAGTCACTGCCCCTGATGATGTCAATACGTTCCACTTCAGAGAGGGGTATTTTGGAGATATCCACCCCACCACCCGATGGTGAATTGAGCCTAAGGCCATCAATAAGAACAAGGCATTGATTGGCACTTGCGCCCCGTATGGATATGGTTGAGTAACTGCCAAGTCCACCTATGGATCGCACATTAGCACCTACAGCGCCCTTTAACACCTCTTCAGTTGTGGTAAAACGTGATAAGTAGCGCCTAACATTTATGGACTGGGCAAATGCAGTGGGTTCTATCTCTACCTCTGTAGTGTCTTCATAAAGGGGAGTAGCAATCACATAGATAGTCTCTGCACCAGCAGGCACGGATATAATGAGAAAGACAATCCAAAAAAAGATACAGCACCTTTTCATCTGGGGTTATTCAACCTTTAATCTTTTATTACCCCTAGAAGAAATTCACCCAGAACCCGTAGATGTAACCTTCTCCTGCGGATAGGTCTTCTGACTCACGGATCTGCCAAAGGCCTTCACCTTCCCGCATCTTGCAGTGGCGGCTATTAAGCCCCTGTCCCCGTTTACAGCGGCGGGCCCCGTTCCGGATTCTCACCGGATTCCCTTGGATCCGCAGCAGGATTAATTATTAAATACTAAAAGGACAGGTATATGTCAACTGCAAAAGACAGATTATGAAGCTTTCAGCATTTCCTCCTTCGGGCGAAATAGCCGAATGCTTACCGACAATTTAATATTTCTCTTGCAATAAATAATATAAGTCTGGTATATTTAATTTTATGAAACAAAGATTAACCGACAGATATTATGGTTTTTGGTTTTATTTTAATTATTTCTATGGAGGGCCACCTGTAGGTTAATCTCTCAAGTATTGGCAAAAAAGGCCGTGGGTGGCATCATCCCCACGGCCTTTTTATTTTTAGGCCCTGGGGATATTCCCAGGGCCTAAAAATTTAAGGAGGTTTCGATGATAATATCGATGGAAAAAGGAGCAACCAAAAAGCAGATAGATAATATAAAAAGGCTGATAGCGGAACTCGGCTACAAAGCCCATCTGAGCAAGGGCACCGAGCGAGTAATCATAGGCGCAATAGGGGATGAAAGGGGTAAGGAAAGGCTCGCTAGCCTGGAGACCCAACCTGGTGTAGAAAAGGTAATACCAATCCTGAGCCCATACAAACTTGCATCTTTGGAGACCAAACCGGAATATACCACAGTGGATATAGGCGGGGGTGTGAAGGTAGGCGAGAAAAAGCTTACAATAATAGCCGGCCCATGTGCAGTAGAATCCCAGGAGCGGCTCTTCGAAGTGGCATCCACCATAAAGGAATGCGGCGCACATATGTTAAGAGGCGGCGCTTTCAAACCCAGGAGCTCACCTTATTCATTCCAGGGGCTTCAAGAAGATGGCCTGATTATCTTAGCCAAAGCAGGTAAGCGATATGGGATCCCTGTAGTTACAGAAGTCATGGATATAGCAAGCATAGATCTGGTATCCAAGTATGCAGATTGTCTTCAAATAGGTGCGAGAAATGTACAGAATTTCTCTTTACTAAAGATGGTAGGGAAGACAAAAAAACCAGTACTCTTAAAACGGGGCATGTCTACTACCATTGATGAATTTCTGATGTCCGCTGAATATATTCTATCAGAAGGTAATACCAATATCATACTCTGCGAGAGAGGCATAAGAACATTTGAGACATCAACAAGAAACACCCTGGATATAAGTGCTGTGCCTGTACTTAAATCCAAAACTCATCTGCCTGTTATAGTAGACCCATCCCACGGCACAGGACATGCCGGATATGTAGCACCTATGGCTTATGCGGCAATTGCAGCAGGGGCAGACGGTATAATGATTGAAGTCCATCCCAGGCCGGAGATGGCCCTCTCTGATGGGCCTCAATCCTTAAGGTTTAATGAATTTAAAGCCTTGATGAACACGCTGGGACATATCGCAAATGCTGTGGGTAGGGAAATATAGTCGATGGTCGATAGTCGACAGTCGACAGTCGGAAAAAACTGTAGGGCCTATTTCAAAGTTTTGGGTTTTAAGTTAAAAAGAATTCCCTGATCCCTGAGGCGGATGAACTGTCACCTTTAGTCTTTAGTCTTCCTGACTGTCGACTGATGACTGACGACTGTTGACTGTCTTTTGAGGGCTTGCCTTTCCCCATAATTAAGACTAATAGAAATACATGGCTGTATTTTCACCAACACACAAGGCCCTGGTTTTTCAGGGGACATATATTGCGGAGCATATAATTACCAAGGGTACGAAGGATAAGATCTACGCCCCATACGATATCACGACATTAGAAGAATTAGGTGAACCAGAGAAATCCCCTGGAGCCTTTGCAAAGCTGTTGTTCATGGAGGGAATAGGCCCGAATAAATTAAGGCACTATAGGATATGTCTCCAGGACGACGAAATCTTAAAGGCTTTACACAATAATAAAGATATAGATATGTTAGCATTCATAGTTTATATACTGACCCATGAACTTATACACATTCAAAGATTCTTTTCAGGGAAGGCGAATTTTTCAGAAAGCAATCAAAACGAAGAAGAAATTTATGTGGATAATCTGGCCAGGGTGCTGCTCGCAAAACACCCAGTAATAGGGATAAAGAAGATCTTCAATGTCCTTGACAAGATCCCTCCCCCACCCCTATACAAATGCAACGGCCTGATAGATAACGGAGGTAGTATCAATGCCTATCTATGAATATAAATGTACAAAATGTAGCAATGTGTTCGAGGTATTACAAAAATTTAGTGATGCACCCATTGACAGTTGTCCAAGGTGCGGTGGGCATGTTGAAAAATTAGTATCTAAATCATCATTCCACTTGAAGGGCTCAGGATGGTATCTAACAGATTATGGAAAGAAGCATTCTCCCAAAGAGGCTACCAAGCCAGATACCAAGCCTAAAAAAAAGAAAGATCACAATACATCCAAAAAGGATAAAGATTAGCAAAAAAAATCACCTCCGTTGTGTATTATTATATAAGGAGAGGCACGTGGGTTTGACCCATATTGACGAAAATGGCGATGTGATAATGGTGGATGTCGGAGATAAAGACATAACCATCCGCAGGGCATGTGCAAAAGGGAGCATCAGCATGTCGGAAAAGGTCTTTGATGCCATTGTCTCGAATAAAATAAAGAAGGGGAATGTCTTTGCGACTGCCAAGATAGCAGGTGTTATGGCTGCAAAAAACACTTCAAACACTATACCACTGTGCCACCCCCTACCCATAGATAACATTGCAATAGATTTTCTCCCTGATAAGAAATCCCACCACATAGAGGTTCAGGCTACAGTAAAGGTAACTGGTCGCACAGGAGTGGAAATGGAGGCCCTGCATGCAGCCTCTATCGCATTACTCACCATATATGATATGTGTAAGGCCATGGATCGCACCATGATTATTAAAGACATTTATCTTACAGAAAAATCCGGCGGTAAAAGCGGACATTTTGTGAGAAAGGACTAATACAGACAGTCGATAGTCGACAGTCGGGAAAGCCAAAGGGGTAAAAACAGTCGTCAGTCGTCAGTCGTCAGTCGTCAGTCGTCAGTCGTCAGTCGACAATCGTCAGTCGCCAGTCGTTAGTCAAGAGTCAGGAAAGCCAAAAACTAAAGGTAACAGTTCGCCCGCCTCAGGCGGATCAGGGAATTCTCTTTAACTTAAAACCCAAAACCTTGAGCCAGCCTCTACAGTTTTTTCTGACTGCTGACTGTCGAC
>JAYEFR010000023.1:4052-5391 GCA_034716155.1 Thermodesulfobacteriota bacterium | reverse complement strand
AGCCTATGCTAAAAAAAACTTAAATTCCCCAGATTGTCTCGGTAACATGGTGAAACTGGTAGCAAACAGTGGTGGATACTTATGGCGCTCTAATGATCCACCTCCTGGTCACCAATTAATGTGGCGAGGTTATACACATTTACAGCTGATGTGTGAAGGATTTGCACTCAAAGATAATACTGGGTAACGCTAATTTGTGGGTAAAGGGCAGGGCGAGGCAGGCGAGGCAGGCGGGTCTATCTTTTCAATCGACAATCATCAATCCTTGCACCTATCCCTTTTGATCAAATAAAAGCCCGACCATTTCGTCAAGTTTGGCCGCAAGGTTCAAAATCTCCGAAGAAGGGATTTCCCGGATAACCTCTCCTGTTTCTTTATCGGATATCGTTACCATAACCTGACCGGACGCCTCGTGAACTGAAAAATTCAGATTTACGTTGAGAATTATATTCAGGCTGTTCTGAATATTGGCGCCCAGATCGGCCGTTTGAGAAAAATCCGGCGTCTTTTCCTCCCTATCACCCGGAAGCCTTACCTGAACCCGCGTCATGTTACCTTCCGGTGGCTTGACAGGCAAGACAGGTCCAATGACCGATTTATTGACAGACTCAATCATCATATTCATCACCTCCGTTATTTTGTAACCGTTCACGGTTCAGAGGTTCAAGGTTGCTGGTTTTCTGACCTCTGACTTCCGACTTCTGACTTCTGACTTCCGACTTCTGACCTCTGACCTCTGACTTCCGACCTCTGACTTCCGACTTCCGACTTCTGACTTCCGCCCTCCGATTTTACCGCAGCGCCATATTTCTGGCATAGGCGGCAGAGACACTTTTTTTCTTTCCAAACATCACGAGTTGCCGGCCGAGTTCATCCCGCTGGTTGCCGATTTCCGCAACAATCTCGTAAACCTGGTCACACGTTTCTTTTATTAGATCAAGCAGTCCGGTATCCTGGCTTAAGCCCGCCCGGTCAAGCTTATCCATCACTTCCCTGTGTTTTCCGGCCAAACCCATGAGCGTCTCGGCATCATCTTCACCAAGGGCTGCTTTGACCCTAACGGTAATATCCGCAAGACTCCTATACAGAATTTCATGTGTCTCAGGCTGCAATACTCACTCCCCCCGTCATTTCCGATTCAGTCTTTTTGGCATAAACAGGCAGCGCCTCCCGCTGGGCCGCCCCCTTGAAACCTTCATACAATTCGCGCAGGAGCCTTTCGACCTCCTCCAGCGCTTCAGGATCATTCTTGATATTTGCAGCGCCCAGCCGGCCCATCAAATAGCGGTATAAAACGGACAGGTTTTCTGCCAGCTCCCCACCTTTTTCCCTGTCAAGC
>JAYEFR010000023.1:0-3952 GCA_034716155.1 Thermodesulfobacteriota bacterium | reverse complement strand
GAGCCTTTCGACCTCCTCCAGCGCTTCAGGATCATTCTTGATATTTGCAGCGCCCAGCCGGCCCATCAAATAGCGGTATAAAACGGACAGGTTTTCTGCCAGCTCCCCACCTTTTTCCCTGTCAAGCGCACAGTCAAGCTCTGTCAGGATCGCCAGGACCCTTGAGATGTTCTCACCCTTTAGTTTGGGATTTTTTTCCTCGATCCCTCTTTTTGCGATTCTTACGGCGCTGAGCGCTCCCTCATAGAGCATCAGGAGAATATCCTCTTTTTTCTCGATTGTATTGGCTATCACGTTTCTGTAGCTGGCGTATCCTGTGGCTTTCATCAAATTTTCTCCTTTCTCTCACCTTCAGCCTAAACGCTCATGACACGATTTGTGTCACCCCTAAATTCCCCCTTTGAGGGGGGGGCAAGGGGGGTGTAAAAATTGCGGATTTCACACAAATCCACGATGAGCTAAATGAGTTTGTAAATTTCTGTTCATGGTAAATACCCAAATTTACTTGTTTGATATGTAGTTATTCAGATTCTGCATGCCCTGGATCTGCTGGGTCAAATAATTCCCGGTGGTCTGATACCCGGCAAGGAGTAATTCCAATGCATTGAATTGGGCTCTGGTGCGTGTTTCCCATGCCAGATTACGCATCTCTATACGTTCAACCTGGTCCTCAATACCGTCTATGCTGGTTTGGATGCCATCCGTCCGTACGGCAAGGGATCCGTCTGTGGAATCGAGTATCGCATCCATGGTATCCACCATGCGCACGGCAAACCCTTCCGAGCCTTCTGTAGACTGGGTGAAAAACTGGAGCGCATCGTCAAAATGATCATCAAGCACACTATTAAGGGTTGAAGAATCGACCTCCAGCCGCCCTTCGCTGTTCAGGGCAATGCCAAGATCTGCCAGCCGGTCGAATGATTCAACACCTGGAACCGTATTTGTGACCCTGTTATCGAGGCTGTTCCGGATACTGTTTGTGGTGGCATCGCCTAACAGAACGCCCGCGGCTTCGGTATCCGAGTCATAGCCCTGATAGGCCTCAAATAAATCAAGCGCCTCGTTATATGCGCTGACAAAAGAGTTGATTTTGGAAACGACGGCTGATGTGTCCCTATTTACCGTTAGGGTAGCCGTCTCAGCGGGGTCAGGCGCTGATTCAAGAGTAATGGTTACGCCCTGGATTACGTCATCTACGACGTTTGTGTCCCGGCTGATGTTGGACACGCCGTCCACGGTGATCATGGAATCCTCCGCGGTCTGGGTGTTAATGAGGTTTTTAGTGGCGCCTGCCGCCTCGTAAACCAGTCTGGAGAGGTTTGCTGTATCCGTGTTGTTTCCATCGTCGTCCGTTACCGTTAAATCGATGACATTTGCAGCCCCTGTCTCCTCGCCTGTCAGGGTCAAAAAGTAACTTGTGCCGTCAAAGATAACCGCCGCATTCACGCCCGCATCCGCATCGTTTATCGCCTGAGCCACATCTGCGATAGTATCCGTGCTGGACACAGAGATGTCCACAGCCGCGGCATCGCCGAGACTGAGGTGGATGGCACCCCCACCCACTGCTTCTGTCTCTGTAAAGGCCCCACTCGTAAGCTTGTGAATTTTAGCGAGATTCTGCACCGTAACGTCGTACGAACCTGCTGTGGAATTTTCATCGGCAGATACGGTAAAAAGATCGGTGTCTCCCGAAGCAGCGGAAAAACTGGTAAGGTCGCTCACGGAATCAAGAGCTTCCATGGCGGATTTTAGACTGTCCAGCACACCCTGCAGGCTCCCATAGGCCGACAATTCCACCTGATAAGCGGCCTCCCGCTGTTGGAGCTTAACAATGGGCCGCTGCTGCAAAGCCAGCATCTGTTCAATCATACCGTTGGTATCAAGACCTGATATGAGACCTCCGACTGAAATAGTCATGATCACTCCCTCCTAATAGAGGTTCAAGGTTCAATGGTTCAGACGTTCAGGGTTGTCTTTTTCACCCTGAATCTCTGAACCCGTGAACGGCTACCTTAATTACTTATACTATCGGTATTTTAATAAAAAACTTTAGCTTTTTGCGACTACTCACGTAGTCAGGCTGGAGCTGTATTCGCAGTATCCCCGCTTTTTCCTAACAGTCTTCAGCCTACAGCCCACCCACCTGAGTAGTTATAGCTTTTCAACACAAACCTGCAGGGCTTAATATAAAAAAACCCCGCTCCTATTAAGAAGCGGGGTTTTGGTTTGAAGTGATTACTTGCTTTCACCTTTCAGCTTTGAGCTTTCACTCTCTTTTCCCAGATCAAAGAGAAGGACGTTTTCGCCTGCCGTCTCTTGAACGGCTTCAGTAAAGCCGCTCTTTGAGATCAATAAAAAATACTTCCGACAAGCTGACAACGTCTTTATTTTCTCTGCCTTTTCTCTCAATTCTCCGAGTGTCTTAATACCTACCGGCTTTTTTTGCCACTTAATCTCCCCCAACAATACATTCTTCTCTTCACCATCAAGGGCCATAATGTCGATTTCAATATTTTTGTCCCAGTAGCGCCCCAACCTTTCGTAATCAAATGGGAGTGTTCCTGTCAGTGTTTCCATGACATCCACGATAATCTTTTCGCAATGCCGTGACACATAATAGTCAAATTCCGGGGAGATCTTTTCCTGCCACACGAAATCAATCTTTTCCATTTCCAGATATCGCAAATTCCGGCGGACAAAGCGAAACCAGAAATTGATGAATGGATCACGAATGAAATAAAGCCCTTTTTTCGACTTATGTGGGAACTTTTCTGTGACGGGCACTTCACGGTACGTAATGTGGAGTTGATCCAGGATAGCGAGGTATTTGGTCAGGTTGGATTTATCCATGCCCGTCTTGCTAACTATTTTACCGAATTTGTGGCTGCCTCCTGCAATCGCTGAAAGAATTGGAAAATAGGATCTGGGCTCCTTGAATTCTTCTCTAAGCAGGAAATCAACTTCTTCGTACAGAACCTCCCCCTTTTTCAGAATCTTGCGCTTGATGTTTTCTTCTATATCCAATTTGGGATCGAAGAATTGTGCATAATAAGGGATTCCACCTATGACACTGTAGATTTCGATTAGACGGATCAGGTTGGCTTTAGGGAAAAACCCTGCCGTTTTTATTAAGTTGAAAGGCTCCAGTTTCCATTGGCCTGTTCTCCTTCCGTAAAGAGGAGAACAGGCCCCCAAAACTTCCTTTTCCATCATTGAAATACTCGACCCATTAAGGATTAACACAATCTTATCATTATGGACCAGGTACTCATCCCACCCTTTCTGAAAAATTGAAGGAATAGCCGGATCTGTGCTAATCAAATAGGGAAATTCATCAATGATCAGGGCAAACCTTTGTGACCTCTTTTCCTTCAGATAAATAAAAACTTCATGCCACTCGGAAAACGGCTTGATCATGAGGAGAGAATCATTAAAAAATTCGGCAATGGCCTCGGAGAGCTGGAAAAGCTGGTCTTTTTTCGAACTCTTTGTCGCCAGGAAATATATAGCAGGATTGATGATTGATGACTGTCGATTGATGATTGTTGTAAAAAAAACAATCAACAATCAACAAAGGTGTTTACTGTGAACTGTTACAAAATAGAAAAGGCCCCGGAAAATCTCCCCGGGCCTTTCTGTTAGAGGTTTATGTTTTCAGCCTTCACCTTCCAGCTTTTACCTTTGAGCTTTCACGTTTTAAAATGAGCCAGCCCGGAGTGGGATATGCTGTAAATAGAGAAGAAAAAATCGCTAAAAAGCATAATTACCGGCTGATAGAGTAAATTATTTACTTATTTATGGACGTCCCGGAAGTTATTCCTGTGGTTTTCGTGAACCCTTATGCATCAAGATCTCAGCACATTTCTTCCCCAAAAATCGCTCAACTTAGGTTACAAATACCCTTTGTTGGATAATACCACAACAATGAAAAATATACCCGTTCCTGTTGCTT
>JAYEFR010000022.1:0-5531 GCA_034716155.1 Thermodesulfobacteriota bacterium | reverse complement strand
TCATCCCCCCTCAAGGGGTAACACCCCCCTTCCCCCCCTCAAGGGGGGATTAAACAGGGGGACAGGACAAATTCCCCCTTTGAAGGGGGTTAGGGGGATGTTAATGAGGGGGGATAAGATCACGGCAATACAGGGCCCGCTGCCTTAATCGGGCCGATGAGGGCAAAAAGCCCCTACAAGGCTTTGTGCCTGCCTTCACATAAGCCAATCAAACTAATAAAACTAATGAAACCAACAAAACTATATAACAACTTTTTCATATAAGTACTCTTTCACTATTCACTATTCACTTCTTCATACAAATCATCGCATCTTTGACTCTTCTTCGATTATGATTTATACTAAAGCTTAGAGTTTAGATTTATACTTAGAGGAAGAGTTATGGGAATCAAGATTGGTGAGCTTGCAAAGAAGGTTTCTATTCCTGCTTCTACAATAAGGTATTATGTCAAAGAAGGGCTACTACCTGAGCCTGTTAAGGTGAATAAGAGTATGGCATATTATAATGAATCCTGTATTGAGAAGCTCAAAAATATAAGATATCTCAAGGAAACAAGGTACTTCCCATTATCTATGATAAGAAATATCATAAGAAGGATAGAGCAGGGATTGACCCTGGAGGAGGCAGAGGCCATAGAGAACGTTGTATTTGGAAGCGAATCAGATGTTGATAGATTTCCAATAGACAGAAAGGAATTCTTACTCCAGACAGGGCTCTTAGCTGATGAGCTTGATGAAGCAGAAGGATTAAGCCTCCTTATGCCCTATATTTACGAAGAAGGGGTTCCTCTATATAATCACGAGGATATACGATTTGGAAGGGACATATTGAAGAGGGTTATACAGCTTGGTGGATCGCTTAAAGACCTCGGGTTTTATGTGGATTGGGGGGGGGAGATTATAAGGCATGAGATGGCTCTAAGGAAGAAGGCTGTAAGGAATAAGTCGACTAAGGAGAATATTGAGATAACCACAGAGCTTTCATCCATAGCAGGTTTTTTAAGGGCATATATATTAAAAAGATTGTTTCAAAGGGAAGTGCGGACCAGGATCAGTAAGAGCCTGAAAGACAAGGGCAAGTAGAGCATGTCGGATTTGATCTGAGCCCCGGGCAAGTCCATTTTCAGTCCCAATGCTTAAATCTCTCTTGTGCTGTTGAATCCTTCATGGATGGCCTCATATGCCTTGTGCGGTGTTTTTGCATCACCTATAACAATTGTCTTGGCAGTAATATCTTTTAATTCGGCTTCCAGTGTATTGTTGGATTGCGTGCCCACAGCCGGCACAACAGTATCGCACGAGATGAGACTGGTCTTCCCTCCTCGTTCTACAATCACACCCTCACTTGTTATCTCTTTAACCTTTGTACTGATTTTTGCATTTACGCCATATCTTCTTAGCATCTGCAACTCTACCCATCTGGTTGACATACCTATATCTGCAGCCAGCCTTGGGAGCATCTCTATTATAGTTACCTTTTTTATCCCCTTTGTTGAAAGTTGCATAAGCGTATCTATATCTTCGGCCTTGGAAAGGAAAAGAAACTGCAATGTCTCCGGATTGATAGTTCCTATCTTTGCTATATATGTAGCAGCCTCTATCCCGACAGCCCCTCCACCTATAACCACGACTCTTTCTCCCACATCAGCCTTACCTGAAAGCACATCCCACGCCTGCACTACATTGTTGCCATCAATCCCTGGGATATTAGGCCTTATTGGTTTTCCCCCTGTTGCAATTATCACTACATCGGGTCTTTCTTTCTTGACGATGGCGCTAGTTACCTCGGTATTTGTGTAGATATTTACCCCTGCTTTTTTTGCCTGTGTTGATAATGAATCTATAAGGGTAGTAAATTCCCTTCTTTCATCTAAGGCCCCAGCCAGATTAAGCTGGCCACCCAATCTATCCGATTTTTCATAAAGGGTTACTATATGACCTGAGAGCACAGCCGTAGTCGCCGCAGACAGCCCCCCTGGTCCACCACCGATTACCATGACCTTCTTTTGGGTAGATGCCTTTGTTGTTCCGGGCATTTCAAATTCATGGGACGCCCTGGGGTTTACCATGCACTCAACAGGTTTTAATGCAAGTATACTGTCAAAACAACCCTGATTGCAACCTATACATGGCATGATTTCATCAAATCTCCCCTGTTTTGCCTTGTCCGGCAGATAAGGATCAGCAATCAACTCTCTGGCAAAGCCAACAAGGTCTGTAGTTCCCTGACTTATAAGCCTGTCGGCAATTACGGGATTATGTATCCTGTTGGATGCGATTACCGGTTTTGATGTGGCCTGCTTTACCCCCTGGGCAAGGTATGCAAATCCTGCCCTTGGCACCTCCATGGGGAGTTGAGGCACCCTTGTCTCGTGCCATCCGCCGGTTATGTTAAAGGCATCTATCCCATGTTTCTCAAGCTGGGACGCAAAGGCTCTTGTTTCTTTATTTGTGTTGCTCCCAGGCATAAAATCATTGCCTGCAAGGCGTATCAGCACAGTAAATGCATTACCGACAGCATCTCTTACGGCATCGGCTACCTCAATGCCGAACCTCATTCTGTTTTCAAGGTTCCCCCCGTATTCATCATCCCTTATGTTGGTCACAGGGGAGAGGAACTGACTTATGAGATATCCTGCCCCGCCCAGGATTTCAACAGCATCAAACCCGGCAGCCTTTGTCCTCTTGGCAGCCTTTGCAAAGTTTTCTATTACATATGTTATGTCATCTTTCGTCATCTCCCTTGGTTCCTCTTTGGTAAATCTGGAGGCGAGGGCGGATGGGGCTATTGCCTGCCGTCCTATTAAAAATGAATGGGCATATCTCCCCGCATGATAAAGCTGGGCAACTATCATCGCACCGCTTTTGTGAACAGCATTGGTGAGCCTTTTGAGCCCTGGTATAAATCTGTCATCACTTATGTCTATCATGCTCCTTCCTCCGCTGTATTCGTCTATAATACAGCCTCCCACAATGATAAGCGCCACTCCTCCCTTTGCCCTTTCTTCATAAAAGGCAATAAGCCTATCTGTTACCTCACCCTCCGGGGTATAATTAAGGTGCATGGCGGGCATTACTATCCTGTTTTTTAGCTTTAGTTTTCCTATGGTGATTGGTGTAAATAAATTTTTCATTGCTTAGCCCTCCAATAAAGCTTAAAGTTTAACTTTAAGCTTTATTATACTTGGTCGATGACGATGTCAATCTAAAAATCCTTTTAAATTACGATTAATGCTTTCGTAAAAAGTCGAATTCAGCTAGTATATCGTTTCGAATATCAGGGAGATTGCTTGTATTTCCATCATGTTACATTGGAAAGATTTCTCGCTTTGCTCGAAATGACAAGTTGTTGGGGCTTTTTGTGGAAGCATCATAGCAGTTATATTCAGTCCGGCTGGAGAGATAAGTTCTTATAGTAATTGTTACTTCATCTTTTCCATCGACGAGTAAAGATACTATTTAGAAATCTTCAGGATGGGCAAAGCGTTGATTATGGCACAAGATCTATTATTGGAATTTTGAGACTGTTTCTTTGCAATATCCCCCAAAGCTACAAGTTTTGCAATTGGTCTGGAGCCGTATAATTGGGACGGTAAATTTAATATCTTGACTATAAGGATATAATAATGTAATAAAGTATACTATGTGGATGACGGCAGATGAAGTAGCACAATACCTAAGAATATCTATCGCCAAAGTGTACCAGCTTGTACGTGACAAGAAGCTGCCATTTTATAATAACCATGGCTTCCTCAGATTTTATAAAGAGGAGATAGATAACTGGATGAAAACACCTCCTGAAAAACCTGTTAAGAATTTAAACAAGCCTGCCATACCAAAGGATATTGTATTATATCGCGGCAGACCCATTCTTGATTACTCGCTCACAGCATCAAAGATACTTATCGGCACTGCTGCATGGAATCGCCTTCCAAGATTTATTAAAAAATTTTTAGATAGATCCAACCAAGCAGGAGGTAGTTTGCGTAGAGAAGACATCCTTGAGATAAATACGAACGCCAATGATTATTTAAGAGTGTCATATCAGCTTGGCCTTATTGGTAAAAGAAAACTTAATGGAAGAAGAAAAGAATATTATCCAACAGAAACCCTAAAAAAATTGAACATTAATGATACCGAGTCAAGTCTTCGTAATATTATATGTGATTCAATATTACAGACTGCAAAAGATAAAACTGAATCCATTCCTGATGAACGCCACTGTCTATATCTGCTGTGGTTTTACTTATCTTTACTGGAAATAAATTGCAGTATTGATGATAGCTATTTCATAAGGAAACAAAGTGAAGAACACAATTATTATCCAATGATCAGACATTCTTTTATAAAAAGCTTTTATGAATTCTTGTTTAAGAATGATCGGCATAAGGCTATGGAATTTTATGATAAATGGATAACAACAATACAATGAATCAGGGGTTGTGTAAGTGGAACGTATAGAGCAAGCTGTCTTCCAGGCTGCTGAATTGATTAAAAACTATCCACCTCGATGGCATAACCGCAATAAGGAGGTGGTGTTTGGGATTGCCTGCTCTTCGGTCTACCCGTTTGAAGGGCAGATTATGTTTTCCCAGTGGGAAGAGCAGCCTCCACCAGCAATGGTCACGGGTCGAAGTCAATTCTCTGTCCGTTCGGGTTTCTTCGACTATGCGATACCGACAGAACCGACAGTGGTCGATTGGCATATGAACTTCTCCGATCCGCATCTGTTCTGCGCTTACAATTCTTCATTGCTTGCGCAGGATGAGCTTCAGGTAGCCGAGCACCCTATCCTTGGATCACTATATGAATCGCTAGTATCCTCAGGGAAGTCACCGAGAACCGTTGACAACGAGGGAAGACCAACACCAATAACCATTTCAGGGATTCAACGTCGATGCGCCATTCATACACGCCCAAACCCTGAAATTGGATGTCCCAACGGTTTGTATGGCAACGCATTCGAGCGTGCTTCGGAGGAACAGGTCATAGCTGCAACCAAGTCACTCTCACCCCCAACCATATCCAACATACTAGCAATGGCTGCTCCAGCCTGTGGCTATGGAGAGTACACAAGAGATGAGATCACTTACATTGTGAATACTGCCTTTACTGGTTTTTCAGCTGCGTGTCAGGAGAGTGATCGTATTGCGGGAACACATTCTCAAACCGTGATCCATACAGGATTCTGGGGGTGCGGTGCTTTTGGAGGTAATCGCTCATTGATGACAATTTTGCAGGCTTTAGCTGCCGATCTGGCCGATGTGGACATTGAGTTCTGGGCAGGCCAGGATGGTGGAATAGCCAAAGATGCACATGAAATTTATGAGCGTACCCTAGATACCACGTTATCGGTATCACAGGTTCTGGACGAGCTTGTACGAATGAAGTTTCAGTGGGGAGAATCGGATGGAAATTGAAGACTCTTCTGGAAAAATTGGCTGCAGCGTCATGCTAATTGCCGCCCGCCTATCTGATTCAGAATGTTAGACTTTTTTCTGGTAACATTTTTTAATGAGGCAACACGATCA
>JAYEFR010000021.1:0-5537 GCA_034716155.1 Thermodesulfobacteriota bacterium | reverse complement strand
TATCTGCTCGCTCGAACTCATTTCAAGGGCAAGCAACTTATCGAAAGCATTGTTGATCTTCCCATTGTTATTCCACACCCTGTAGTAGGGATCGCAATCTTAAGTGTCGCCGGTAAAAATCACTGGATCGGACAATTGATGGCAGAGCTTGGTTTGCGTGTGATGGGAAGCGTGACAGGTATCATTACAGTACTCACCTTCGTAGGGATGCCTTTCTATATCAATTCCGTAAAAGAGGGGATTGAAGGCATTTCTCCAAGACTGGAAAACGTCTCCAGGAGCCTGGGGGCCTCCATGTTCAGCACCTTTTTCAGGATCACATTCCCCCTTGCATGGCGCAGCATGCTTGCAGGTATTATCATGTGCGCTGCGAGGGCAGTCAGTGAATTCGGGGCTGTGGTGATCGTTGCATATCATCCGATGATTGCGCCGGTCATGATCTATGAACGCTTTGAGGCATATGGACTTAAATATTCACAGCCTGTGGCAGCCTGGTTAGTTGCTCTTTGTCTGACCTTATTTCTGATCTTAAGGCTTATTGCTCTGCCCAGGAAGGTACAGGTATGATCAAGATAAAAGACCTTAACATACACCTCGGGGAGTTTAATCTGCATGATATCAATCTAAGCATAGAGAAAAACCAGTTTTTCGTGCTCATGGGGCCTACAGGTGCGGGTAAGACTGTCCTTTTAGAGGCCATAGCCGGCCTGGTTTCTGTAAAAAGCGGAAGGATTACTATCGGGGATAGGGATGTCACAATGCTGCCTCCTGAAAAACGGGGGGTGAGTATTGTGTATCAGGACTATGCCCTCTTTCCACATCTCAATGTTGAAAGAAATGTCACCTATGGTGCAGTCTTTCACAAGATAGATAAAGATCAAACGGCAAAGAGGCTTGATCGGCTTGCCGGCCAGTTAAACCTTTCCCACCTTCTCAGGCGTCATCCTATAACCTTGAGCGGCGGAGAGTTGCAGAGGGTTGCCATTGCAAGGGCGTTGATGGTGGACCCGAAGGTCATCCTTCTTGATGAGCCGCTTTCCGCACTTGATCCTACCTTCAGGGAGGAAGTGCGGCATTTGCTAAAGAAGCTTCATGACTCTTCTGATGTGACATTTTTGATGGTGACTCATGATTTTGCCGAGGCATTGTCTTTGGCAACTCAAGCTGCAATAATGGATAATGGTACGATAGAGCAGGCAGGAAACATTCAAGATATCTTCCTAAGGCCATGTTCAAGCCTTGTAGCCGATTTCGTCGGGATGAAGAATATCTTTTCCGCAACATTTAAGGGTACAAAGGCCCTTGCAGGCAATCTGGAATTTGAGATAGCAAGACAGCCAGAAAACAGCCACGGGTACATAGCTATCAGACCAGAGGATATTGTGATTAGTAACAAAAGACTTACCTCAAGCATGAGGAATTCATTCAGTGGGGTTGTTACCGGGATGTTTGATCAGGGGTTTTCTTATGAGGTTCACATAAATGTAGGAGACATCACCTTCAAATCACTGATCACCAAAGGATCCCTTTTTGAATTGGGTATCCATGAAGGCGTTGAGGTCTTCCTCTCCTTTAAGGCAACTGCCGTACATAACTTCTAGGGGGTTAAGGCCGCAGATTTTTTCCGAAGTCTCTTTAATTAAATGCAAATTTCGGCACTAAAATGCCGGCACACGCTTGAATCTGAGTATTGGCCAATCACACCTACGGGCAGAGAATGTTAGCCTTACGTCAGGATTTACTGCAACAGGATAGCCTACCACCCTCATCAATTCCATATCGAAGTGAGAGTCGGTATAAAAATAGCTCCTGCTTAAGTCTATGTTGTTATCCTTAGCCCATTTTATTGCATAATTCCTTTTCCCCTTGCCATAACATAAGGGTTTTATGATCTCTCCTGTGAGTATTCCATCTCTGGTCTTAAGACGGGTGCATATAACATCAGACACCCCAAGGGTATCTGCCAGGGGGTGTACGATAAACGAGATCGCATTGGATACGATCACGACCCTGTGGTTTTTATCCATGTGGTCATGAATAAGGGCCACGGCCTCCTTGTACATGGTCTTCTTTACCATGGCCTCGAACCATTGGTTTGAAAATCTTTCCATATCTTCTGTGGCTAGCCCTGTCATGCTTCTTATGCTTTTTTCATACCACGACTCGATATCGAGCAAAGTGAGCCTGTAGAGGATCATCTTGAAGGCCGTTTTGAAAAGATGGGTAAAAGACACCAAACCCTGCTTTCTGGCAAACCGTGCAGATGACAGCCCCGTGGTTTCCCAGATAATGGTCTTGTCCATGTCAAAAAATGCTGCGATATCCCCCATGTTATCCCCCATGTTATCCCTTATATCCGCATATCTTGTCAACTTTATCAGTAAGTTTGTTAAGGATGTCTTCTGTTTGTTGGTGTAGCCTTTCCATTTTTTCCTCCGAGAGGTTTTGAGGAACCTTGAATGGGGCATGAAAAGCAATTACCACTTTGCTGAAAGGAAGGGGAAGGATAGTCTTGTCCCAGGCCTTGGAGAAGGTGTAAACGTGAGTGCCCGAGCAAGCCATGGGGACGAAAAAGGCCCCGGTTTCCTTAGCCAGGGCAAGCATCCCCTTTTTTAACTTGCGGGCCGGCCCCCTTGGGCCATCCACTGCAGTGCCGCAAAATCTTCTTTCTTTTTCCTCGCTTATATAATTTATCATGGCTTGCAGTGCATCTTTCCCTCCCCTGGAGGAGGAACCGCGGACAGGTGTATATCCGAAGCGTTTTGCAATACGGGAGGTAATCTCTCCGTCTTTGCTTTTGCTGATCATGATTGCCCCATTGTCAAGTGTGCGAAAAAAGTAAAAAAAGAAGATAGCATGCCGATGCCAGGATGCGGCTACAATACCTTCTTCCCCCGTATTCCCCAAGAAGTATTCGTCATAGATCTCTTTGTTTAAAATTTTTACCCGCACAGTGCCGAACCACAAGCGTGTCAACCAGGTTATTACCCGTGGAAGCACGGCGAACCGAAGCTTTTCCTTTAAGGTAAACTCTGTCATTTCATTCTCCGCATCGTTTGTCAGGCCACCTTTTTACAATGGGTGCAAGTTCTAAAACTCTGGCCTTTATATTATCTTCCATCATGGATCTTTCCTGTATCTATCCTAGAAGGGTCATGACTAGTCAAGGGATTTTCTCTGAGAAGATTTTTAACAGTATATCACAAACCCATTGGCGGTGGTTGAACTCGCTTCCCTGGATTATATTTAAATAAAATAAATTTATATGAAAAAGATCTTTATATAGTTTTGTCGGTTTCATTGGTTTCATTAGTTTGATTGGTTTAAATGAAGGGAACAGTGTTATTTATATGAAAATGAATCATGAGTAATCTTGAAGTAATCGAGAGGCAAAAAAAGTTTTAGCTTCACTTTTTACCTCACGATTTAGATAGATTTATATGAAAAAGACAGTTGTGGGTTGTCTGTGGTCAGTTGAATATTGGTATATTGGAAGGTGAGAAGGTGATCATCCTATCTGGAGGTTTTACAACGGACAACGAGCAAAGAACTACTGACAAGTATACGTACAGAACTAAAAGACCACTCATGGCTAGATATATTTTCATCCTTGGTTGTGCCTGATGTGCAGGCATGAATGTTTGTCCAAAATTATAGATATCTGCTATAATGACTAGCCAGCATATGTAAGGACGGGAAGAGATGTTTCTTTTCAAAAAGATTATTGCACCTTTATTCTCTCCTCTACCGCTGTGCCTTGGGATCTTAATATTAGGGCTATCCTTGATGTGGTTCTCACGTTTAAGGCGGGCCGGGAAGTGTATAATTCCAGCAGGCGTGGTTTTGCTTGCTCTATTAAGTTATGATACCGCCTCTGATGTCTTTTTGAGACCACTGGAGTATAGATATCCTTGCCAAGCAAGTGACACTATCACCAAACTTCCAGCCAATTATGTGAAGGCCTCCCTCAGATGGGTCGTAGTTTTAGGGGGAGGGCACATATCTGATCCTCAGATTCCTATCACAGCTCAGATTTCAGATGAATCTCTGGTTCGTCTCATAGAAGCTATCCGCTTATACAGGCAAGTGCCGGGAGGCAAGCTTGTTTTGTCGGGGGGGAAGGGTTTTGATCCGGTATCTGATGCCGAGGTTATGGCAAGGGTTGCAAGCGGGCTCGGTGTGAATAAGCAAGATATAATCTTAGAGAAGGAATCCAAAGACACAAAAGATCAGGCCAGGCAGATAAAGAAAATCGTTGGAGGTGATAGATTTGTTTTAGTCACTTCGGCATCACACATGCCGCGGGCAATGGCCCTTTTCGAGAAACAGGGCATGAACCCTATCCCTGCTCCTACCGGACATTTGGTCAGGAACTCTCAAGGGTTTGACCCGATGTCTTTTTATCCGAGTTCCAGGGGATTGCATAAGATAGAAAGGGCCATACATGAATATCTGGGCATTGCTTGGGCATGGTTGCGGGGGCGGATTTAAAGGTGATTTATATGAAAGATCCCTTTGGCCCTGGCCAAAAGCCCTTCGAGCTTTATTTGACAGCAATGCAGTCAAACATTAGGCATCTTATAGATGAGATCTTATAAGGAGGGTATGTAATGAGAGTTTTAATAACCGGGGCGTCAGGTTTTCTTGGTACCAATATTGTATTGGCCTGCCTGGAAAAGGGCTGGAAGGTCAAGGCATTTGGTCTGCCGGGTTCAAATGTTAAATACATTGAAAGGCCTGAAGTAGAGATGGTATTTGGTGATGTGGCTGATCCGGATGTCGTAAGAAAGGCCATGGTAGGTGTAGATGCAGCGATCCATACCGCAGGGGATACCAGCTTTTGGAAAAGGCTTTTTGAGAGGCAGAGAAGAACCAATGTAGATGGCGTACGCACTGTAATGCAGGCATGTCTTGACTGTGGTGTAAAGCGTGTTGTCCATACAAGCACCGTGGATGTATTGGGCTATAACCCAAATGGATTGGCGAACGAGGATTGGAAGGATTACAATTATGCAAACACTGGGTATAATTATGCAGATACAAAACGCGAGGGAGAACGCATCGCCCTTTCGTTTGTTAAAAAGGGGCTTGATGTAATAGTTATAAATCCTGGTAGCATGATTGGGCCATACGATCATACCCTTCAATTTGGAAGGCTCTTTAAGGATATTCGTGATGGAAAGGTCCCGGCAGTGCTTCCCGGTGGCGCACCATGGGCACATGTTGAAGAGGTAGCAAGGGCACACATCACTGCCATGGAAAAGGGACGGTCAGGCGAAAGGTATATTTGCGGTGGTGTAAATGAGACATACAAGGCCGTTTTTTTCCTTATTGCTGAGGCAGTAGGGGTAAGACCACCTAGATTTACCATGACATCCTGGATGACTGTGGGCTATGGATACTTGATGGAATTTATATCCTCATTTACCAATACACCGCCTGATCTCAACCCCGGGCAGGCGCGATACATGTCTGTATTTCCTAAGTATGACTCATCAAAGGCAAAAGCCGAGCTTGATTTCAAGTGTATTCCTCTA
>JAYEFR010000020.1:0-5637 GCA_034716155.1 Thermodesulfobacteriota bacterium | reverse complement strand
GGACTCGGTCATAATAAACTGTGATAACTTTAGCCCTGACGGAACGAAAGATGCATTTATGAATGCCGACACCCATGGGATTCCAAAGATGTATCTATCCACCCCTAAAGGCGTAAGAGGCAAAGGTAATAATTTTAGAAACCTCTTTAAAAAGGCCTTGGATCTTAAAGCAAAGGCCATAGTAGTAGTAGATGCGGATCTTAAAAGCATCACTCCAAGGTGGATAAAAAATCTGGGGGAACCTTTATCTAGAGATTTTCACTATGTAGCGCCACTTTATGTAAGACATAAATATGATGGGACTATCACCAATAATATTGCCTATCCACTGAGCCGCTGTTTATATGGGAGACGTATAAGGCAACCGATAGGGGGAGATTTCGGCTTCTCTGGCACAATGGCAGAGGTATACATGAAAAACCATCTGTGGAATGAGAACGTGTCAGAGTTTGGTATTGATATATGGATGACTACCTTGGCCATGAATGAAGGTATCCCTATGTGTCAGGCCTTTATGGGGAGGCCGAAGATACATAAGCCAAAGAATCCCGGTGCAGATTTAGGCCCTATGTTTAGGGAAGTGGTAAACACCATATTCGATCTGATGGCAGCATATAGCGATAAATGGATGTCGATTAAATGGAGCAAGCCCACTGCCATATTCGGGTTTGGCCTGGGAGAGGTAGAAATGCCTCCCCCTGTGGAGGTCGATAAAGAAGGGCTCTATAAGAGATTCCAAGACGGGTTCAAAAGCAATTCCGAGATCTACAGTACAATATTTTCAATGGAAACCTCTCAGAAACTGGGCGAAATAGCTACCCTTGACATGGAACACCTTGAGATACCATCTCCCTTATGGGCCAAGGTCCTGTTTGACTTTGCTGTTAGCTACCATCGAAAAGACATGGATATACATAAAATAATAGAGGTGCTGATCCCTTTGTATTATGGCATGACACTTTCCTTTGTCAACAAGACCGAGGGGATGTCCATACAACAGGCAGAAGAATTCATAGAGGATCTGTGCTCTGTATTCGAGCAAACAAAACCCTATCTTGTTGATAGATGGAAGGCTTAAAGAAAGGAGATGCCTATGGCGAAAGTCCTTATAGTGGATGATGAGGAGCATATTCGTATACTCTTTTGCCAGGAGCTAGAAGACGAGGGCTACAAGGTGGCTCTGGCAGATGACGGAAAAGATATTATAGACCGCCTAGAAAAAGAAAAACCAGATGTAGTAATTTTAGACATAAAGATGGCAGAAACCAATGGCCTGGATGTGCTTCAGGAAATCAGAAATACATACTATAACCTGCCGGTAATACTTTGCAGTGCATATGGAAGTTATAAGGTGGATTTCAAGAGCATTGCAGCCGATGCATACGTGGTGAAATCATCTGACCTTACAGAATTGAAAAACAAGATAGCCCAGGTGCTGGAGGCAAATGTCTCAGTAAAGGAATAAGTATATAGAAATTGGTGATAAAAGCAGACCTTCATATACATACAACTGCATCAGATGGAGAATATAGCCCCTGCGATGTAGTCTCTATGGCAAAAGCTGCTAACTTAGAAGCCATTGCCATAACAGATCATGATACTACAGCCGGGACAGACAGGGCTCTAAGTGCCGGTAGGCAAACGGGAGTGTTAGTCATCCCCGGTGTAGAGATAAGCGCTGTATTCGCATTAGGGACCCTCCATATACTGGGTTATTTCCCAGAATTACCCCATGGGTTGGAGCAAAGACTTGAAAAGGTACAAAAGGCAAGAAAAGATCGGAATCCACAGATAATAAAGAGATTAAACGAACTAGGCCTTGACATCACTATGGAAGATGTCAAATATGTAGCCGGTCAAGGACAAATAGGCAGGCCTCATATTGGTAAGGTGCTTATCCAAAAAGGGTATGTGGCTAACCTGGATGAGGCCTTTGACAAATTACTTGGTAAAGGGGCTCCGGCATATGTGGAGAAGAAAAAGTTGTCCTTTAAGAATGCAGTCTCCCTTATAAAGAGCTACAGGGGTATCCCTGTTTTAGCCCATCCATTTACACTAAATCTAGACAACTCAAGACTAGCGTTATTTGTAAAATCCTTAAAAAATCATGGACTTGCCGGAATAGAGGCCTTTTATCCTGAACACACCAAAGACCAGACAAGTCTTTACTCTAATCTGGGAAGAGACCTCGGGCTTGTTATCACTGGTGGCACAGATTTTCATGGGCCAAGTAGAAATCATACCTCCATTGGAGATGTTGGTGTAGATATGAAGGTTGTGGATCGCCTTTTTGATATGTGGAGTGGTTAATTATAGCTGAATGAAAATAGGGGTCGGTTGTCCGTGGTCAGTGGTATATTGGAAGGTGATCATCCTGTCTGGAGGTTTTACAACGGACAACGGACTACTGACAGGTATACGTACAGAACTAAAAGACCACTCATGGCTAGATATATTTTCATTCTTGGTTGTGTCCGAAGGAGACTTCCTATTATTGATAGCTTGACTTAAGTATACACTTTCAGTACTTGATATATGATTTAAGTTTACAACAAGGAAGGGAGATTAGATGAGAAGATATAGTACTGAGAATCTAAGGGATATCTTACTGATTTCACAATCGGGTTCAGGTAAAACATCATTAGGTGAAGCCATGCTGTTTAATGCAAAGGCAACTACCAGGTTAGGAAAGGTACTTGAAGAAACTTCCGTATTGGACTTCGAACCGGAAGAACAGAAAAGACAGGGTTCTGTGTTCAGTGCTCTGCATAACTATGAATGGAAAAACAAAGGGATCATACTGTTAGATACCCCGGGTGATGCCAACTTTGTATCAGAGGTGATCCTGGGCCTAAAGGCATGTGATACCGCAATATTTGTCTTCGATGCGATAGATTCTATCAAACCCCATAGCGAGTTGTTATGGAAGATGACGATAGAAGAAGGCCTTGCAAAAATCTGCTTCATAAATAAGATGGATAGAGAAAGAGCCGACTTTGGTCAAGTACTAAAAGATATAAAGGAAATCTTAGAGATACGACCTTTGCCCATCACCTTACCCATCGGAAAAGAGGCTGGTTTTAAAGGCGTTATAGATGTGCTCAAGAAAAAGGCATACATCTACGAAAAGGACGGATCCGGATCATTTAAAGAGACCGATGTGCCTTCTGACATGTTAGATCTTTTAGATACGACTTACAATGAGGTGATAGAAGATCTTGCTGAAGTAGATGATGCCTTAATGGAGAAGTATCTTGATGGCGGAGAGCTAACACAAAAGGATATTTCTTCTGCCTTGTCTAAAGGTCTGACTCAGGGTAATTTCTTGCCTGTATTCGCAGGTTCTGCTTTACTGAATATGGGTGTTCAGCCCCTGATGGATTTTATATGCCAAGCCCCTAGTCCTAAAGACACGCATATCCCCACGCTTACAGATGAAACAGGTGAAATCAGACAATTAAAGCCTGAGGAGGAAGAGACCTTTTCAAGCTATGTGTTTAAAACCATGAGTGATCCATATACCGGAAAGATTAGTCTTATCAGGTGCTTTTCAGGCATCTTAATGCCTGATTCGCAAGTGCACAATCCCTCAAAGGATTCAAAGGAACGGGTAGGTTCTATATCGAGTCTGGAAGGCAAGGCCCAAAAGCCTCTGGAACAGATAGGCCCGGGTGATATATTTGCAGTGGCTAAATTAAAGGATACCAAGACGGGGGACACGCTATTGGGTGAGTCATTAAAGTTTAAATTTCCCACCCCGGAGTATCCTGAGGCAATCATGCATATGGCGGTAAAACCCAAGACAAAAGGGGATGAGGATAAAATCCTCCCAGCCTTTCAACGTTTAATGGAAGAGGACCCAGTCCTAAATGTGCACCGTGATGAACAGACAGGGGAATTTATACTCTCTGGTTTAGGACAGGTACATATAGAGACAGCAGTGGATAGATTAAAACGGAGATTTGGCGTGGAGGTGGAATTAAAGACACCAAAGGTACCCTATAAAGAAACCATCCGGGCAGCAACTGAGGTCCAAGGCAAGTATAAAAAACAAACGGGTGGGCATGGACAATATGGTGATGTGTGGCTTGCGGTAGAACCCTTAGAGAGCGGGAAAGGGTTTGAGTTTGTAAATAAGATTGTAGGTGGCGTTATCCCTAGACAATATATACCTGCTGTAAACAAAGGTGTGGTAGATGCCATGAGGGAAGGGCCTCTCGGAGGTTATCTCGTAGTAGATGTAAAGGTAACACTCTATGATGGATCATATCACGATGTAGATTCATCAGAACTGGCCTTTAAGATTGCCGGTTCTATGGCATTTAAAAAGGCCATGGAGAATTGCAAACCTGTGTTATTGGAGCCCGTCATGAATATAACAGTTATGGTTCCAGAAGAGAGCATGGGGGATGTAATGGGTGACCTTAATAGTAGACGGGCTAAAATAGAAGGGATGGAATCCAGAGGCAAGTACCAAGAACTGAAGGCTAAAGTTCCTATGGCAGAGGTTTTAGTGTATGCATCAGATCTCACATCTATCACATCCGGCAGAGGGGCATTTAGCCTAAGCTTTTCTCACTATGAAGAGGCACCACAAAACATACAGGAAAAGATTATAAAAAAGGCCGGAACTCAAGATGAAAAATGAAACCCTGGATAATACAAAAAGCCTACTTCAAAAAATCCAATCCATAAGCGTATCTGAAAGGATAGACCTCGCTTTTAAGGCTACAAAGGAGGTCAGGTCTATACTTATACGAGACCCCAACAAGATTGTTCAAATGGCTGTTATCCAATCCCCAAAGATTACAGAGAGTGAAGTTTTGATGATCGCCAATAATAGGCAGGTTCATGATGATATCCTGCGCCATATAATATCTAACAAAGAATGGACGAAAAATTATCAAATCAAGGTCGCCTTGGTCAACAATCCCAAAACGCCTTTGCCTTTAGCATTAAAGCTGGTCCCATTCCTTCATAGTAGAGATCTTAGCTTTTTATCAAAAAGCAAGGCAATCCCGAAGGCTTTATCAATCACTGCACAGAGGAGATTAAAAGAGGTCAAACGATGATAAGAGCTGGAGTTCTCACCTTAAGTGATAAGGCATCAAAGGGACAAAGGGAGGATATAAGCGGCAAGATTGTGCAGGCTATATTAAGGGATGCAGATATCACTACTGTATTATACGAAATCATACCTGATGAATATGACTTAATCACCTCCAAGCTTATAGACTGGTGCGACAACAAATCCATATCACTCATAGTAACCACAGGCGGCACAGGCCTTTCTCCAAGGGATTTCACGCCTGATGCCACTTTGAATGTGATAGAAAAAGAGGTCCCGGGCATGGAGGAGGTAATGCGCATAAAGAGCCTGGAGAAGACACCTCATGCTATGATATCACGGGCAGCAGTAGGAATAAGAAAGGAGACACTAATAGTCAATCTTCCTGGTAGCCCAGGTGCGGTTCAAGATTGTCTTAATGCTATAATGGGAGCCATTCCGCATGCCTTAAAAAAAATCGGCGGAGATATGAGTGACTGCACATAAGTTTCTAAAGTTATAATTTACATTAACCGATTGTCTTATAAAATGCTCTTCTTGTAAAAAAGAGGGAAACAATTTTGAGACTT
>JAYEFR010000019.1:4118-5818 GCA_034716155.1 Thermodesulfobacteriota bacterium | reverse complement strand
GCAAGGCAGCAAGATCTCACTCTATTTATGGTATTACTGGCAAGTTTCCAGAGCTTGCTGACTAAACTCAGCTCTCAAGAGGATATCATTGTTGGCACCCCTGTTGCAGGTAGAAATTATAAAGATCTTGAAGACATTGTTGGTTTCTTTGTAAATACGTTAGCTCTGCGTTCTGATCTTTCTGGTGATCCAAGCTTTACTAAATTGTTGGAACAGGTGAGGAAGACCTGTATTGATGCATACGCTAATCAGGATATCCCATTTGATGAGCTCATTACTATATTGAATCCACAGCGTCATACTGATCGTTCTCCGATCTTTTCTGTTATGTTTGATCTGGAAAATATTGGGGGTAACCTCACCCAGGGTATGTCTTCTACAGATACATTGAAGAGTTTGGAAGATATGAATATGGGAAGTTACACTGCCAAGTTTGACTTAATGCTGAGTGTGAAGGAGTGGCCTGATGCCCTTTATATGCAATTTGAATACAATTCAGATCTCTTTGAGCGAGACACCATTGAGCGTTTTGCAGGGCACTATCAGACACTACTTATAAATGTCCTTGATAATCCAACATCTAGGTTATCAGAGATAGGGATATTGAATAGAACCGAGAAGCAGCAGGTATTGATGGAATTCAATGATACTGTATCTAGCTTTCCTTCTGAGAGGTGCATTCACGAATTATTTGAGGAACAGGTGGGAAAGATACCTGATGTACCTGCCGTAGTATTTATGGATCAAAGCCTTAGTTATAGGGAGCTAAACAAAAAGGCAAATCAGCTTGCCCATTATCTCAGGTCTTTAGGTATTAGTCACTCCAGCCTGGTTGGTATAATGATGGACCATTCTATAGAGATGGTGCTGTCGATGCTGGCAATATTAAAGGCAGGAGGTGCATACCTTCCTTTAGATCCTGGATATCCGGAGGAACGTCTAAGGTTTATGATGGCAGATTCAGGCACGAAGGTCATTATTACCACAGAGAAGTTCTCCCATAAGATCCCAGCACAGGATAAGAAGGTAATATGTTTAGATATGATAGTTGAAGAGATCTCTGCACAAGAAGACACCAATCCTGATGTTATGGCCGCACCTGAAGATTTAGCCTATTCCATATACACATCAGGTTCTACCGGCAGGCCCAAGGGTAATATGCTGCATCACAAAGGGGTGGTTAATCTGGTAACCGCGCTTAAACAGCAGATTTATTTTGCCTATGATTCTCCTTTAAACGTAGGGCTTATGGCATCGTTTTCATTTGATGCATCAGTTCAACAAATCTTTGCTGCCTTATTGCTTGGCCATACCCTTTATCCAATACCAGAGGAGATCAAACAGGACGCAACCCTCCTAATCCCATATATAAAAGAGCATCGGATTCAGATCATTGATGCCACACCTTCTTTAGTTGAGATTATGTCAGCCGGTGGTATGGCAGAGGAAGTTGGACCTGGTCTCAAACATTATATTATTGGTGCAGAGCCTTTATCTCCTTCTTTGGTGAAGCGATTCTTTGGAGGTGGTAAGAATAAAGAAGTAAAGTGGACTAATATATATGGTATCACAGAATGCCACGTTGATTCCGTCTCATATTTGATCGATCCTGATGTTACGGGTAATATGGTGCGTATCCCTATAGGTAAGCCTTTATGTAATACCCAGATATATATCTTGGATAAATATATGAATCCAGT
>JAYEFR010000019.1:0-4108 GCA_034716155.1 Thermodesulfobacteriota bacterium | reverse complement strand
GCTATTTAAACGATTCGGAAAGGACAAAGAAGGCATTTGTCAAAAACCCCTTTGGACAGGGCTCTGTTTATAAGACAGGGGATCTTGGCAGGTGGCTTCCTGATGGGAATATAGAGTGTCTTGGCCGTATAGATCATCAGGTAAAGATAAGAGGATACAGGATTGAGTTAGGCGAGATCGAATCGGTTTTATCCAATTACCCCTTGATAGATGACTGTGTGGTTGTTGATAAGGATGATAAAGAAGGCAATAAACATATTCTGGCCTATTATGTATCACATCAGGAGATAAGTGTATCTGATCTAAGGAAATTTCTCAAAGAGACATTGCCTGATTATATGCTTCCCACTAGATTTATTCCTCTGGAGAGTTTTCCCTTGACACCTAGTGGCAAGGTGGACCGGAATGCACTGCCGGAGCCGGAAGGCCTGCGTCCTGAAATAAGTTCGGAGTATGTAGCTCCGCGTAATGAGATTGAGCAGGTAATAGCTGATGTATGGAAAGATATCCTCGATATAGATAAGGCGGGAGTATATGACAATTTCTTTGATCTAGGGGGAGATTCCATCATAAGTATCCAGGTGGTAAGTCACCTCAAGAGAAGGGGTTTGAATATCAAGCCAAGTGATATATTTGAGCACCAGTGTGTAGCGGAGCTAGCTCAGGTTGCTGGAATTGCCACTGTTATTGAGGCATATCAGGGGACTGTAGTGGGTGTCTCTCCGCTTACACCGATACAGAGGTGGTTTTTTGAACAAGATTTAGAGAACAGGCATCATTTTAATCAGGGTGTGATGTTTAGATCGGAGATGGGTATAAATGAAGAGGTTTTGAGGAAGACTTTGCAGGTATTGACTGATCATCATGATGTATTGCGGATGAGGTTCAAAAAAAATGGTGCCAGTCACATACAGGAGTTTATGCCTTTGGGAGAGGATGTGTCTTTGGTGGTAAAGGATCTATCTGAAAATGTTAATAAAGACAAGGCATTAGAGGAAGAGGTTGCAGAGTTGCAAAGTAGCCTTGATATAGAAAGGGGCCCTGTATTCAGGGCAGGGTTATATCATATAGGTAGTAGAGATTACCTGGTATTGGCAGGTCATCATCTAGTAATGGATGGTGTATCTTGGAGGATATTATTAGAGGATATACTTGCTGGTTATGATCAGACATTAAAGTCAGAGGAGATAATCTTGCCTGACAAGACGACATCGTATAGGGATTGGGCTATTTCACTTAATGAGTATGCTAGGAGTGATGGCATTTTAAAGGAGGCATCGTATTGGGAAGGTGTATTGCATGATGGTATTCCGGAACTTCCGATAGATCATGATTTAGGGGTCAATGATATAGCCTCTACTGATGTAGTGAGTATAGAGTTAGGGGATAAAGACACCCATGCCTTATTGAAGGGTGCGCCCAAGGCATACAATACGGAGGTGAATGATTTGCTGCTCACGGCATTGATGAGGGCGCTTCAAGGATGGACAGGCCGTGATGATGTATTATTCGATCTTGAGGGTCATGGCAGGGAGGATATGATAGACGGTGTAGATATATCACGGACAGTTGGTTGGTTTACCACGATCTTCCCTGTTGCTTTGTCAATTGATAAGAATGCAGATATTGGGGTTCATATAAAGTATGTGAAGGAGAGGTTGCATACGATACCGAATAAGGGTTTTAACTTTGGCGTGTTGAAGTATATGTATGGTAGGGATTTTGGTGGCTATACAAGTGCGGGGATAAGTTTTAATTATCTGGGTCAGGTGCCGAATATGGGTTCTGATAGCTCTGTCAGCATAGTGGATATGGATGTTAAGATTATGACGGATAGACACAACAAGCGGTCGAACCTGATAGATGTAGTATGCATAGTTGCGGACTCTCACCTCACGGTAGAGTTTATATATAGCAAAAATAAACATCTAGAGGCCACAATCAACTCTTTAGCTAAAAGGTTTAAGGAGGAGTTGCTAAATGTGATCCATTTCTGCATGCAGCCAGAACATGAGGGATATACCCCATCGGATTTTGAACTTAAGGATATAACCCAGGATCAGTTAGACGAGCTTTTAGACGAAATTCAAGATATTTAAGGAAAAAGATCATAATGGTTGTTAGAAAGATCAACAAAAAGATTGAGGACATCTATCCTTTATCACCTATGCAGCAAGGCATGCTCTACCACTCCTTGTATGGGGCTGAAAGTGGTCTTTATTCAGAGTTATACAGGTTTACTATCAATGGGCCCTTAAATATAGACCATTTTAGAGCGATGTGGGATCACCTGATAGAGATGCACCCGGTTCTCAGGACAATATTTCGATGGAGAAAATTAGATTCCCCTGTTCAGGTTGTTCTTAAAGAACGTCGACCTGCTTTTGATATCAAAGACTTGAGAGCAATTGCCGAGGAGGACCAGAAAAGGGAGCTAGACACATTTTGCCAAAAGATCCGCACTACGCCTTTTGACTTAGAAAAGGGCCCCCTAATGCGGGTGAATCTGTTCTTGCTGGGAGATGGCAAGGTTCATGTTGTATGGAACTTTCATCACATCCTCATGGATGGATGGTCCTTTCCTATACTGATCCGTGATCTTCTTGATACTTATATTGACCTTGAATTAGGGCAAGATTTGTCATTGTCCCAAACTCGTCCTTATAAGGATTATATCAGGTGGCTGAACAAACAGGATAGAGAATCTGCAATGAGCTTTTGGAAGAAGCAACTCGGAGACTTTAGTGAACCAACACATCTACCTGTGGATTATTATCCAGCAAAGAGAGAGGGTTTTGATATAGGCAAGAAGGTCTTAGACTTATCCCATGGGTTGACCTCCAGATTAAGCGCATTGGCCAGGGATGAAAGGGTTACTTTAAGTTCATTGATGAATACCGCATGGGCAATATTGTTAAGTCGTTATAGTAATGAAGATGATATAGTTTTTGGGTACACAGTTTCAGGTAGGCCTCCAGATCTGGAAGGCTCTGAAGACATGGTAGGATTATTTATTAATACGCTTCCCCTTCGAGCCAAGATTGATGAAGCTAGAGGTTTTTTGGCATTATTGAAAGATATACATGAGAAGGCTCTAGAGATACGTGATTACGAATATTCGCTCCTTCCAGATATAAAGGGATGTAGCCCTATTAAAGGAGGACAAAGTCTGTTTGATAGCATAGTGGTTTTTGAAAACTATCCATCTGAGAGTATAAGTATAGAAGGGGATTTTTCCATATCAGACTTTACTGTTACAGAAATAACAAACTTTGATCTCACAGTCCTGATATCCCCGGGCAAGCAAATGAATATATGTATAGAATATGCAAGGGATCTTTTTAAGGACTCAACCATAGAGCGTATGATTTCTCATTTTCAGAACTTATTGGAGAATATTGCAGCCCGCCCCAATGCCCAAGTCTGTGATCTGACGATGTTAAGCAAAGATGAAATGAATCAGGTGCTAATGGAGTTTAACGATACGGATTCAGATTTCCCAAAGGACAAAAGCCCATACCAGCTGTTCGAGGAACAGGTGAGAAAAACTCCAGAACAGACAGCAGTAGCCTTTGAGGATAATTCACTTACCTATAAAGAACTGAATGAGAAGGCCAATCAACTTGCTCATTATCTCAGGAAAAAAGGAGTGGGTAAAAAGGCTATGGTTGGGTTGATGCTAGAGCGCTCCTTAGATATGATAATAGGGATCTTGGGGATTCAAAAGGCAGGTGGTGCTTACATTCCTATGGATCCTGAATACCCTCGACCACGATTGGAATATATGTTGGAAGATACTAAAGCCCCTGTTTTAGTTACTCAAAGTGCACTTTTGGATAGATTGTCCAAGCGTCCCCCAGATACAGTAGTTTTAGATAAAGACTGGGATAAGATTGGCCTTGAATCTAGTGACAATCCTTTGCCGTTAAGTACCCCAGGCAATTTGTCTCATATCATCTACACCTCCGGCTCTACAGGTATACCAAAGGGTGTAATGATTGAGCATAGAAATGTTACTGCCTTTTTATATTGGTGCAAAGATGAGTTTTCTTTTGATGAATATGAAAAGATGATAGCTTCTACATCCATATGTTTTGACCTTTCTGTA
>JAYEFR010000018.1:0-27226 GCA_034716155.1 Thermodesulfobacteriota bacterium | reverse complement strand
TTATGGCACAGAGATCACCTTTTGGGAGTTGCGTCTGCAGGCCTTGCGCATGGCCAATGCGCTTGGAAGATTAGGGGTGAAAAAGGGAGAGAGGGTGGGTGTTCATCTGCCTAACTGTCCCCAGTTTGTTATTGCCTACTATGCCACCCTGTCTCTGGGCGCGATCGTAGTAAACCTGAACCCATTGTACACGGCTGACGAACTCAAACTCATGATCGAGACCACCGGGATGACGACCCTGATTACCTTTGATATGGTTCTGCCTGTAATCAGGACTATTTCTAAAGAGGTGGCAATCCCCAGGATAGTGGTCACCAAGGTAACTGATTACATAGACGGGATGGGAGTGAGCACTGCTAAAGGCCTGGAGTTGGATGAGGGATGGCATCATTTTTCAGCGATTCTCGATGAGTGTTCCGACACAAGGATTCCCAAGATCGATATAGCCCAGGATGACCCCGCCATGATCCAGTTTACAGGGGGGACGACAGGTCTCCCAAAGGGCGCGGTGCTCACCCATGCCAACATTATGGCCGCCACCATGGAATGTTCATTATGGGGTGGTCCCACCAATACCCTTATCACCCCGGAGATGCGTTCGGTTTTGGCGGTTTTGCCCTTTTTCCATGTGTACGGGAATATTGTGGTGATGAACTGGGCCATGTTCAACTGCGCCACGCAGATCCTGGTTCCCCGTTTTGATATCGATGAGCTCATGGGGCTACTGGCCAATTTTGAGCAGATTACCTTCTTCCCTACTGTGCCCACATTGATCACTGCTCTTATCAATCACCCCAAGGCCACAGAGTTGAATCTGGCAAAGAAGCTTGGGCTGCTGAACTCCGGAGGGGCGCCCATGCCTGTGGACCTTATCGAGCAGGTTCAGGATATGGGAATCTTCTTCAGCGAGGGATACGGTTTGAGCGAGTCTACCTCCTTGGGTATTGCGAACCCTATACTGGGCCTAAAGAAGGTGGGCAGTATTGGAATACCGTTTCCTGACAATGATGTGCGCCTGGTTGATATTGAAAATGGCGTGGAAGATGTCCAAAAAGGTGAGCCAGGGGAGATCATAATGAAAGGTCCGCTTATTATGAAGGGTTACTGGGATAACCCTGAGGAAACAGCGAATCAGCTCCGTGATGGATGGCTCTACACCGGTGATATAGCCCAGGTAGACGAAGACGGGTATTTCTTTATTGTAGACCGGAAAAAGGATATGATTATTGCTGGCGGATACAACATCTATCCCAGGGAGATCGATGAGGTGCTTTATCAGCACCCCAAGATCGCGGATGCGGTTGCCGTAGGCATCCCTCATGAATACAGGGGGGAGACAGTCAAGGCCTTCGTTGTCTTGAAGCAGGGGGAGGCTGCAACGGAAAAGGAGATCGTTGACTTCTGCAGGGACAAGCTCGCTGCATACAAGGCCCCGAAGATTGTGGAGTTCAGGGATACGCTTCCCAAATCTGCTGTGGGCAAGGTACTCCGCAAGGTCTTAAGGGATGAGGAGGTGAAAAAGCAAAAAGAGTAGACAATCCTGATTAAGTGTTTGATGAACTCGTAAAAAATCTAAAACGACGTCATTGCGAGCGAAGCGAAGCAATCTCGTGGAGTATAACTATATGATATTATTAGATTGCTTCGTCGCTTAAGCTCCTCGCAATGACATGCTCAATTATTTTTTACGACTGTATCAGAGTTTGATAGAATCAAAGAAAAATAAGTAGTTAAAAACAAAAAAAGGAGGTTTGGTTATGAAATTAGGTTTTAGGAAGTTATTTTTTGGGTGTCTTTTCTTGGCCTTGATTTTGGTCCTGGCCGGCCCTCAGGCCATGGCTAAAGACTATGACGCCGGATTTGACATAAGCAAGCAGTCAGACATGTCTGATTTTGATCCGAACAACGTGGTTGCCCCTAAAGGTGATGTCATCAAGATCGGGTTGCTCCATATATTTTCAGGGCCTGGAGCTGCAAACGGGCAGCTGTTTTGGCACACATGCAACTGGGTTGCCCATGACATCAACGGCAGGGGAGGCATCCTTGTTGACGGCAAGAAGAAAAAGGTTGTGTTCATAAAGGGGGATACCAAGGGAAAGCCTGCAGATACAAAAAAGGCGTGTGAAAAACTGATCTTAAAGGACAAGGTTGACTTTTTGTGGGGCACCTCAGGCAGCCACCTTGCGACCATCATTTCCCAGGCTGCCAAGAAGTACAAGGTTATTCATGTGAATACACTTGCTTGTTCCGATTATCTCATGGATGCGGATCACTTCAATCGCTATACCTTCCAGACCTTTACGAGGACTAGCACGTTTGGTCTGGCAGGCGCCTATTATTATGCAAAACGGAACAAGGAAAAGAAATTTTACATACTTAATCAGGACTACGCTTTTGGTCATGAACTTGCAGATAGGTTTAAGACAGGCCTGAAGAAGTACTACCCGCAGGCCGAGATCGTCGGAGAGGACTACCACCCGTTATTTGCAAGGGATTTCACCCCCTATGTCACCAAGATTAAGGCCTCGGGGGCAGAGGTTATCTATACAGGTGACTGGATGCCCGACGGCGGAAACCTGCTTAAGACATGCAGGGACATGGGTGTGGATCTTCCCATCCTTAATATTTTCATAGACGAGCCCAATGCGCTTCATGCCATAGGCATTGAGGGTACGAAAGGCCTGGTCAATATGAGCCACTACATGACTGACCTCACGGACCCTGACCGCGCGAAGGGCTATAAGATCTGGGATAATCTATGGAGAACCAAATGGACAGCGCCCTATAACAACTGGCTGTACAAGATCTGCGGTGGGACCATAGCTGAGTGCGTCTACAGCACCTACTGGCTTATGAGCGTTATTGAAAGGGCAGGCAGCACGGATCCCGAGAAGATCATCAAGGTCTGGGAAGGTGATAGGTTTTACAATGGTGTCGGAATATGGACAATGAGGGCAGAAGACCATACGAACGTAAGGGATATGTATCTTTCAGAATATGTGCCCCCGGAGCAGCAAAAGATCTCCATGACCATACCGCCCTATTATTGGTTCAAGGGTATTAGCAGCACGGGCGAGATCTTTACGGTGCCTGCAGAGTACTGTACGCCGATTTTAGACCCGAGATTGAAAGACAGGCTTAAGGGCAAAAAGTAGTCGTTCTAAATAAGAAATAATCGGTATTCGACAAAGAGCTGCCAGTTAGCAAAGACAGTCAAAAGCTCTAGTAATGCCCGCCTTCACTTTCGAGGTGGAGGCGGGCATTCAAGTGGATAGGGAGAAAAGTATTCGAAAGGAGTTGGTTACATCTTATATTTGAGCACTCTTAATAATGATACAGTTGTAAAAAGTAACTGAGCATGTCATTGCGAGGAGCTTAAGCGACGAAGCAATCTAATAATATCATATAGTTATGCTTCACGAGATTTTTCGCTCGCAATGACGCGTTTCTGGATTTTTTACGAAATTGTCAATAATAACAAAAAACAATATAAACAGGAGGTTGAGCAAAGATGGATTCTACTATGGCGATGTATGTAGCTCAGAGCTTAAACGGATTGTCGTACGGGATGTTGCTCTTTCTTGTGGCATCGGGGCTGACCCTGATCTTTGGCATGATGGGGATTTTAAATCTTGCCCATGCCTCGTTTTTTATGTTGGCAGCCTATTTTTGTCACACCTTTTTAAAGCTGACCGGGAATTTTTGGCTGGCGCTGCTTTTAGCTCCGGTCGTTGCGGGTTTCTTCGGGATTTTATGTGAGAGGTTTCTACTTAGAAAGGTGCATGCCTTCGGACATATCGCCGAGCTTTTGATCACTATTGGAGTCTCGATGGTGATCTTAGAGGGCGTCAAGACATTCTGGGGGACCCAACCTTTGTTGGTCGCTACTCCCCCTGCTTTGGCAGGGTTTGTATTGGTTGGGGATCTTAAATACCCGATATACCGGATTTTCATTATTGGGCTGGCGCTTGTGATCTTGGGTTTGATGGCGCTTGTCCTTTATAAGACGCGCTTGGGCATGATCGTACGAGCGGCTGTTGCCAATGCAGATATGGTCAATGTGCTGGGGATCAATGTGCCTCTGGTCTTCATGCTTGTCTTCGGGGCTGGCACATGGTTGGCTGGCATTGCAGGGGTGATCATAACCCCCATACTGACAGTATTCCCTGGAATGGCGGACCAGATGGGCATGGATGCCTTTGTCGTGGTCGTTACAGGTGGGTTCGGCAGCCTCATAGGAGCCTTTATCGTATCCCTGGCGCTCGGGGAATTAAATTCCTTTGGTATCCAGTTCATTCCAAAACTCGCGCCCGTTTTGATGTTTTCCTTCATGGCCATTGTCCTGGCATTTAAACCCATGGGTCTATTTGGGGAGAGAGAATGATGAATAAGACAACTAAGTGGATTTTATGGATAGTGATACTTGCCGTTGTCATTTCCTTCCCGAAGATTTTTGGCATCTATTATACAAATGTCTTTGTGCTGTTCGCTATCTTTGCCCTGTATTCCCTCACTCTAAACCTGCTGCTTGGCTTTACCGGGCTTCTCAGTTTTGGCCATGCCCTGTTCTTCGGCGGCGGTGCATATGCAACGGCTATTGCCTTGACACGTATCGATGGGCTGCCCCTGTTGCCAGCGATTTTGATTGGCGGGTTGACAGCGGCCGTTTTTGCCCTGATAACAAGCCCTTTGCTGGTCAGGGTCAGCGGCACCGCCTTTGCCATGTTGACCCTGGCCTTTGGCCAGCTCATGTATGTCTTCTGCCTGAAATTCAGAGATATCACAGGTGGTGAGGATGGTGTGGGAGGGTTCCCCATACCGCCATTCCATATCCCGGGAGTCGTGTCCATTGATATGACAGACCCTGCAAATTTTTACTATTTTGCCCTGGCCGTATTAGGAGTGAGCGCCTGGATTCTCTGGTTTTTCACCAAGACGCCTTTAGGTAGCGTAATGGTAGGCATAAGGGATAATGCTCAACGGGTCGACTATCTTGGTTTCAAGGTGCCGCATACCAAGGCAATCATTTTTCTTATCTCAGGGGGGTTTGCCGGTATCGCAGGCGCTATTTATGCACTACTCCAGGACCTGGTTTCAACAGATGGCGTTCTTACCATAGGCACATCCTTTATGCCCATCATAACGACCATTGTCGGGGGCATTGGCAGCTTTGCCGGCCCTATCTATGGTGCTGCCATCCTTATCATCTTGGATGAAATAATCACCACATATACGGAGCGTGTTGAATTGGTGACAGGCGTAGTATTCATACTGGTGATTATGTATGCCCCCATGGGATTTGCCGGCTTCTTAGGCGTTATCAAACAAAAATGGCTGAGTAGATCATTTGCCAGGACGAAGATGGAGGGGGCCTCATGAATATACTACATACAAATGGAATATATCACGATTTTAAAGGATTAGAGGTGCTGTTCGATGTCAACCTTGAGGTGAAGGAGGGGGAGCGGCACGCTATAATCGGGCCAAACGGTGCCGGCAAGACAACCCTCTTTAACATTATTACAGGAACCTATTGTCCAAGCAAGGGGAAAGTTTTCTACAAGGAAAAGGACATCACTACTGCTAAACCGCATGAACTGGTGCGGCTCGGTATGGGGCGTTCGTTTCAGATTACAAGCACCTTTTCGTTGTTGACGCCATTCCAGAATATCCGCCTGGGCATCCTGTCTAAAAGAGGCGTCCGTTTCAGTATGTTTCGTAAGGTAGACAAAATGAAGGCTATAACAGAAGAAACCGATAAAATCTTAAGGCGGGTTAACCTGTATGGGGAGCGGGACATACCTGCCAGTGCGTTATCCTACGGAAAAAACAGGTCTTTGGAGGTCGGCATGGCTATGGCTACCGACCCGGATCTTGTCACGCTCGACGAGCCCACAGCGGGTATGTCCAGAGATGAGACCCGTAATGCGGTTGAGCTGATCAGACGGCTTACAGAGGGCAAGACCATGGTCATTATCGAGCATGACATGGATGTGGTCTTTTCCCTGGCGGACCGCATAACAGTGCTGGCCCGTGGAGAGATACTGGCCGTGGGTTCTCCCGGTGAAATCAGGGAGAATCAAGAGGTCAAAGATGCCTATCTTGGGGAGATGGAGGTGTGAATATGGAGATGATTCTAGATGTTAAAGGGTTGAATACATATTACGGTGCAAGCCATGTCCTCCAGGACATCTCGTTGACTGTGGGCAAAGGCGAGATCGTTGCCCTTTTAGGTCGTAACGGCATGGGAAAGAGCACGACCTTAAAGAGCATAATAGGATTGGTAAAACCAAGGTCAGGCACTGTTATCTTCAATGGGAAAGACTATGCAGGTTTTCCTCCTTACAAGATATCCAGGGCAGGTATCGGTTTTGTCCCGGAGGACAGATGGATATTCCCCACTTTAAATGTGACAGATAACCTGGCTATGGGTACTAAAGGAGGACGTGCTACGACAGAAGGTGGTAAAAATGTCTGGACCGTAGAAAGGGTTTTTGAACATTTCCCTATGTTAAAAGAGCGGAGAAAGAGCAAAGGGGCGCACCTGTCCGGCGGAGAGCAGCAGATGCTGGCAATCGGCAGGACCCTTATGGGAAATCCTGAACTTCTTTTGGTTGATGAACCTTCGGAAGGTCTCTCTCCCCTCTTAGTCAAGGAGGTTAGGGATGTCATTGCTGAGATCAACAAGGCTGGCGTTTCCATTCTCTTGGTGGAGCATAACCTTAAGGTTGCCATGTCTCTGGCAGGCCGCATCTACCTGATGGGGAAGGCGCACGTTGGGTTTGTTGGATCCCCTGAAGAGCTCGAAGCCCATCCTGATATTCGGGAAAAGTATCTGGAGGTATAAATTTTTTAGCAATTTATAAACCCTCATGAGCGATCCACGCTCACAACCAAGCGTGAAAACATGCTCGGGTCGAGAAAAATAGCCATCCCTGAAAACTGATCCCTGTTTTCATATAAAATACACTTCGGGCATTATCTGGAAGTAACTCTTGGGAAAAATTTGGTGCCGAGAGACGGAATTGAACCGCCGACACGAGGATTTTCAGTCCCCTGCTCTACCAACTGAGCTATCTCGGCATCCATAAGAATGGCTATTTAATAGAATTGTTATCCCATATTTGTCAAGATCTTTTACGGGTATTTAACTGATGGGTGTAGGTATACTTAGCAATTGAGAAGGTAGGGACCTCCAGCCAAAGATATTTTGCAATTCTAATCCGCCTTCGCGTCCGCTGATTAGCACAATAAAACCAAGACACACTGACAGCTTTATTAAATTCCACTATTTTGGAAATCTTTATGCTGGAGGTTGACTGACTTGTCAATACATCTATGTAAATATATGGGGGCAAAATAACAATGCCCTTATATGCAAAATTAAGATGTCTCCATTAAGGTGTCACGAGTTTATTATTTGTTGTCATAGATTGAAAATATTGCCTTTTTTAAAAATAAAGGCATGATCAGCATTTTTCCTGCCTCTTCAGATAACCTTGGTCTTTATCTGCGGGGTATGGTATCTACCTCATATGCTCTACCCCCAAAATAATTTTTTTTCTTGACAAATGTGATCGGCAAGTCACATACTATGGAAATAGTGTTTTATGGGATGCATTTATGACTAAGGAAACCAAGAGGAATCTCATTCTTAATGCTGCAATTAAGGTATTTGCCCAGCGCGGTTATTATGGAAGTCGCGTCTCTGATATAACTGAAGAGGCCGGCATTGCCTATGGGCTTGTCTACCGGTATTTCCGCAGTAAAGATGATGTACTCATTTCCATCTTTGAGGACCGTTGGAGCAGGTATCTGAAAATGATTGAGAAAATTGATCGGGATTTTTTTGACCCCCGGGACAAGTTAAGTTCTGTTATCCAGTATATATTCAAGAGCTATCAACAAAACCCGGACATGATGAAGGTTTTAATCATGGACACCCCGAGGCTGGATAAATTTTATGAAGAGGATAACCAAAGATTATACAATCAAGTGTTTGAGAAGATTGCTTCAATTGTAAAGGAAGGTCAGGACAAGGAAATATTTCGCAAAGCGCTCTCGCCAATACTGGGCGCCTATATCTTTCATGGGGCAGTGGATGCGGTTATTCGGCAGTATGTGTATAATTTAGATGAATTAGAAAAGAGGGAGATCTCTGTCAACGATGCTAGGGATCATATTGTGGATTTCATTGTAAAGGCGTTTACAATATCTGGTGAGGACAAAGATTAACAACCATATTATACTGTAAAGGAGGGCTGAATCCATGGATGTTAAAAAGTTAACAGTGGTAGGGGCTGGCACTATGGGGCATGGGATTGCCCAGGCTGCCATATTTGGTGGATTTGATGTGTGCCTGTATGATGTCGCGCCAGAATTTCTGGATCGGGCCGCAGATAAGATTAAAGGTAACATCGAGAAACGTTTTGTGGCAAAGGGCAAGATAACTCAGGAAGAAGGTGATGCTATCTTTACTCGATTGAGAATCCGTACTAATCTGGAAGAGGCGGCAAAGAATGCTGATTTTGTTGTAGAGGCTGCGCCTGAAGACCTGAACTTGAAGAAAAAGGCCTTCGCGGATCTGGACAGGATCTGTCCGGATCATACCATCTTAGCTACAAACACATCGGTACTACCTATCACTGCTATTGCCGGTGCGACGTCTCGTAAAGATAGAGTTGTTGGTACACATTTCTTCAATCCTGCAGCAGTGATGAAGTTGGTGGAAGTAGTTCTCCCAATTGGAGTAGCTGAAGAGACTGTGGAGACTGCCTTTGCTGTGGCAAAGAAGATGGGCAAGGTTCCTGTTAAGGTCAAAGATACCCCAGGTTTTATTGTTAATCGTCTGCTTGGCCCTCTTTATATGGAGGCGGCCCAGATGGTATTAGAGGGAACCGCAACAGCAGAAGATATCGATACAGCCATGAGATTAGGATGTGGTCATCCCATGGGGCCATGCGAATTGGCAGATTTCGGTGGATTTGATGTAATTCAGATGGCCCAGGATGCCGTATTTGAGTACACCCATAGTGAGGCTAGCAAATTGAATATTCTATACCGAAAGATGTTGGAAGCAGGACGATTGGGACGAAAAAATGGTAAAGGATTTTATGATTATTTGCCTGATGGGACCAAAAAACCATTCAAGTTGTTCTGATCCTAATGAAGAAATGACATTATAGTAATAAGACCATTTATCAAGGGGGATATTTATGAGTTATACGGATATTGTCTATACGAAAGAAGGTGCTGTGGCGACGATTGCCATCGACAGGCCCGAAGTATTAAACGCCGTTCGTTATGAAACCATGCTGGAGATTCAGGACGCACTTAATGATATAGATGCAGATGACACTATTAGGGTGGTAGTTATCACTGGCGCGGGTGATGAGGCATTTATCTCTGGTGGTGATATCTCAGTAATGGCCAAGGGCAGTGGATACCTGGATGTGTTACATGCCTTGCCGGCAGGCCAACGGATTTGTTCTAACATTGAAACCTTTCGCAAACCGGTCATAGCCAGGATTAATGGTGCTGCCTTAGGTGGTGGTACTGAGGTGGCCTGTGTGTGTGACATACGTATAGCTGCAGATACAGCCATTATGGGTGTACCTGAGATTAGGCTTGGAGTTATACCTGGCTATGGTGGAACACAGCGCCTGCCACGGCTTATTGGAATGGGGAAGGCCAAGGAGTTAGTATTAACCGGTGATCATATCTCTGCTCAGGAGGCCTATCGTGTTGGCCTGGTTAATCAGGTGGTACCCAAGGCGGGGTTGGATGAGGCTGTAGCAAAGATGTGTAAAAAACTTGTTTCAAAGAGTCCAATTGCACTGGCTATGGGCAAAGAGGCGATCAACCATGGAATGCAGACGGATATCAGGACCGGTCTAGAGATCGAAGCAAGATGCTTTTGTTGTTGTTTTGGATCTGAAGACCGTAAGGAAGGTATGAATGCATTTCTGGAAAAGAGGAAAGCAAACTTCAAAGGTAAATAAACTGGGAAATTTTTATGAAAAGATGAGAGGAGTTAAACATGAAAGAAGTTGTTATTGTAGATGGCGTGAGGACACCGATTGGGCGAATGGGTGGTACACTCTCGGGATTTCGTCCTGAAGAACTGGCTACTATTGCCTTAAAAGGGCTTTTGGACAAGACCAAACTGGATCCGAGCATAGTAGAGGATGTCCTGATAGGCCATGCGTGTACTAACAACGCAGCAGTGAATATTGCACGTTGGGCTGCTTTAGGTGCAGGGTTCCCGGTCACAGTACCTGCCCAGACCGTTGAGAGACAATGCGGATCTTCCCTGCAGACTATAAATTCTGCAGCCGTGGCAATCATGGCTGGTCTTGGTGATATATACATTGCTGGAGGTTGCGAGAGCTGGAGTACACAACCTTATCTGATGGAGAGGCAGAAAGCCCCCTTTTCCTTGACACCACCGGGTTATATTACACGAGAAGTTGGACCTTCAGAAGAATATAATGTGCCCATGGGCATTGTTGCGGAGGGTATGGCAGAAAAGTGGGGCATTTCACGCGAAGAGCAGGATAAATATGGTCTGCGTAGCCAGCAGGGGGCGATTAAGGCCATAGAGGCGGGTTATTTCAAGGAGGAGATTGTCCCGGTTACAGTCCCGCAGCGCAAAGGCGATCCCATTATCTTTGATCGTGATGAGCACCCTCGTAATACAAATTTGGAGAAGCTGGCTGGGCTAAGGCCGGCATTTAAAAAGGATGGCACGGTTACCGCAGGTACTTCTTCAGGCCTCAACGATGGGGGGGTAGCCATCTTAGTGATGTCCGAGGAAAAGTGTAATGAATTGGGGTATAAGCCTCTGAGCCGGTTTGTCACCTGCTCGGTAGTTGGGGTGGAACCAAAGTATATGGGTATCGGGCCGGCCTATGCAATACCCAAGGTTTTAGAAAGGGCCAGCCTCAAATTAGAGGATATGGATGTTATAGAGTGTAATGAAGCCTTTGCATCCCAGACTTTAGCAGTGATGAAGGAACTGGCCCAAAAAGGTCATAAGATAGAGGAAGAGAAATGGAATCCCAATGGTGGTGCAATAGCATTTGGACATCCCAATGGTATGAGTGGTGGCAGATTAGCACTGGCAGTATTACATCAGTTAAAGAGGACTAAGGGGCGATATGGCCTAGCAACTTTATGTATTGGTGGAGGACAAGGGGTCGCCACTATCTTTGAAAGGATCTAATTTTTGCTTGGCAGGGCATAGGAAGAGCCGCCAGAATTTTTATCAGGAGAGGAGGATCATATGTCAGATAGAGTGGCTATAGTGGGTATAGCCCAGACAAAGTTTGCATCAAAACGTGCTGAGGTCAGCTATGGTGAGTTGTCCTATGAGGTGATAGAGCAGGTGCTTAAGGATACAGGATTAGTAATGGAAAGGGATATTGATAATAGCATCAGCTGTTCCCATGATATTTGGGATGGTCAGACTATCTCTGATATCGGTATTACCGATGTGATAGGTGGACATCTGCGCAATGAAGAAAAGGTGGCCATGGATGGTACAAACATGGTGTTGTATGGAGCCATCGGTATTCTTTCAGGTGAATTTGAATGTTCGCTGCTCATGGCACATACAAAAATGTCGCAGACCAACCGCAACATTGTAAACAATGATGCCTTTGATCCCATATATTCCCGACTTCTTGGTTTCGACTATACATCTGCTGCTGCATTACAAGCAAAACGGTATATGTATAAATATGGCATTACTCAGGAACAGTGTGCCAAGGTTGTCTCAAAAAATCTTGCTAATGCAAGGTTGAATCCTTCAGCTCATAACATGGGTGAGTACTCGGTGGGTGATGTGCTGAGTTCGCCTGTTGTTGCATCCCCAATACATGAGTTGGAGATTGCGCCGGACACGGATGGGGCAGTGGCCATGATTTTGGCTTCTGAGAAAAAAGCCAAGGAGATTACTGATAATCCTGTCTGGATATTAGGGTTCTCCAATTGCTATGATGCTCATTACTTGGGAGATCGTGATTTGGCCGATTACATGTCGTTGCATAAGGCTGCCCGGAAGGCCTACAATATGGCTGGTGTAAAGAATCCCCGCCGCGAAATAGATGTCGTTGAGTTATGCGATGCGTTTTCTTATCAGGAATTGCTTTGGTCAGAGGGTCTTGGTCTCTGCGGGCAAGGAGAAGGTGGCAGGTTGCTTGATTCAGGCGCTACGGCTTTAAAAGGTAAAATACCGATCAATCCCTCTGGTGGGCTTTTATCAGGAGTACCTGAGAATGTTGCCGGTCTTAACCGGGCAGCTGAGGCTTACCTCCAGGTAAAAGGTGAAGCCGGAGAACATCAAGTAGGCGATGTAAGGATTGCTGTGGTCCAAGGACACAGTGGTTTCTGCGGTCAACACCATTGTGTGGTTGTTCTGGGTAAAGAATAGTGGAGGTCGTAAAATGAAAAGAAATGTGGCGATTATAGGTGGCGGTCAGACTTATCATGCGGCAAGACGTCATGATGTCAACCAGGTCGAGATGACCAACGAGGCCATACGGCGGGCATTGGATGATGCTCAGATGACCATTGATGAGATTGATGCAGTCCTGGTGAGCAATATGGAATTTTTTGAAGGCACCCACATGACCGATTGCTGGATGGTAGACGGGAGCGGTGCCTATGGGAAGCCGGGATTAAAGATAACCACCGGTGGTACTGTAGGGGCAACTACAGTATGCGCCGGAGCACATCATGTAGCAAGTGGACTTTTTGACAAGGTTTTGTGTGTTGCGTTTGAGAAACAAGAGGAAGGTGATACAGGTGCTATTCTAAGTGGTGTGGCACATCCATTATGGGGGCGTTCTATGGCAGGTGCTGCTGTGGGTTATTTTGCAATGATGGGGTCTTCTTATATGGCTGCGTGGGGAGCCAAAGAAGAACATTCAGCCATGGTGGCGGTAAAGGCCCGTCAAAACGCGAGGAAGAATAAGTATGCTCATTTGAAATTGGACATAACCATAGAAGATGCCCTTAATTCCAGAATGTTGTCATGGCCTATTCGCATGCTTGATATGTGCCCGGCATCCAATGGTGCCTGTGCGATGATCCTGGCAGATGAGAAGACAGCAAAGGACCGCTGCAAAAAACCGGTCTGGATAAGGGCCATGGAAACAGCTCATAATGAACAGTTTGAGTTGGATTGGCGAGACGCCAAGACTAAAAGGCCGATTTTTTCTAAGGTATGCGCCTCGCGTATATATAAAAAACTGGGGGTTAAAAATCCGGCCAAATATTTTGATGTGTTTGAAATCTACGAGCCGGCAACCTGGACTGAGATTGTCTGGTATGAAGATCTGGGCTTATGCAAACCCGGAGAAGGATTTAGGTTGATAGAAAAAGGCATGACCAATATTGATGGTCCGATTCCAGTCAATCCCTCGGGGGGGGTTTTATCAACAAATTGTATTGGGGCTTCAGCCATGTTGCGCGTATGGGAAGCAGCCCTCCAGATTCGAGGTGATGCAGGAGGCCATCAGGTACCAAAAGATGTAAACAGGGCACTGACCACTGCATATGGTGGAACAAATTGGGCTGTAATGACAGCGCTATCAAAGACCCTTGATTAGTAAGGAGTAAAGATATGGCAAAAAAAGAAAAAGAATTAATCTCCGTTCCAATTACTGTAGATGTCCCATACAGGTTTGCTGCCGGCAAGTATATGACCAAGTTTCTTATGGAGTTAAAGAATAATGGTAAGATTCTTGCGATTAAATGTCCAAAGTGTGGACGTGTCCAACTGCCTCCAAGGATTGTTTGTGCCGCATGTCATGTGAAAAATGATGAATGGGTTGAACTAAGCAATGAGGGGACATTGGTTGGTTTTACCATTATGTATATCCCGCTGACTGATCCTACGACAGGGAAACCACATAAACCGCCCTTTGTTTATGGCTCTGTAAGGTTGGATGGAGCAACCTCGGTTTTGGATCATCTTGTCAATATAGAGCCTACCATGGATAAGGTATGGGTTGGTATGCGCTGTAAGGTGGTTTTGCGGCCCCAAAAAGACAGGATCGGTGATTTAAGTGATATTCGCTATCTTGAACCATTACCAGGACAAAAGAAACCAAGGGAGCAAAGATCTTATAAAGACAAGGAGCAGTGACATGACGGAAGATAAAGCCTATGAACCATTCGAGGTCGATCAGCACATCACAGCAAATAGTACATACTATGCTGGTGATATGGGTAGTCGTTTTTACATAGCCTTAAGAGATAAAAGGAAAATCTTGGGGGTAAGGTGTCCAAAGTGCAACAAGGTCTATTGGCCACCAAGGTCCACTTGTGGAATTTGTTTTTCCAAGTTATCCGAGATGGTGGAGATCGGACCCTGTGGAACACTAGAGACATTCACTCTGGTTACCTACAGTGAGCCGGTGCACCCCCGTAAGGCACCATTTATCTACGGGATAGTGAAGTTGGATGGTGCGGATACTGGTATGGCACATTTTATCGATGAGGTGGATTTCTCCAAGATTCATATAGGGATGAGGGTAAGACCGGTTTTTGCCAAAGAGAGAAAGGGGAATATACTGGACATCCAGTATTTCAAACCCATTTAATCTTTAATTAAACGTAGCTGGATATAATTCACTAAAGGGGGAGGATGATGAAAGAAAAAGAGAAGAAAAACTATCTTGCTATGTGGGATGGAGGGAGGGGTGCTGAGCGAAACCCTACTAATTATTCCCGCAGGGATGATGGGAATCACATTTATAAGAGCGATGAGTATTATGAATGGTGGTACTTTGATGCATCCTTTGACAACAGCTACAACATGGTGGTTACCTTTCATTATAGTAATGTGTTCCTACGGCCTATGATCCCCACAGTCCAGCTGATGATTTACAAACCTGATGGTACGCAAACAGCTAGATATGCTCTATGCAACAAAGATGAAATATATGCTTGCCCAGAGTATTGTGATGTGAAGATGGCGGATAGTTGGGCAAAGGATACTGGGGATGGTTACGAGCTATATATGAAGATCAAAGGCGTTGGTGCGCACTTGATCTTTAAAAATATTGTACCTGGATGGAAGCCTGGAACAGGATTCCTCTACAAAGATGAAGAGGTAGGATTAGTTTCTGGCTGGGTTGTGCCTGTGCCACATGCTGAAGTAGAGGGAGAACTATATATTAAGGATGAAACAATAAAGGTAAAAGGTACAGGATATCATGATCATAATTGGGGCAATTGTCGTTCTTATAAGACATTCCAAGGCTGGTATTGGGGAAGGATCCATAGTGAGAAATACAGTCTGGATTATGGTTGGGTCCTTCCAAGGGACAAGGAAGCTCCGGTAGTTTCTCCTTTGTTACTGGCCAGAGACGGGGAGATTGTCCTCTCTACTGATATGATGCATACACGATTGGAAGATTTTGTTAAGGATGAGAAGACAAACGAAGAATATGCCAAAAAATTGACAGTTACTTCAGATGTAAAGGGAGTTAACCTCCTACTCACCATAAACACACATCGTGTTATCGAATCTATGCAACTTCCCAAGGTAGCTGATTGGGATCAATTCTACTATCGGTTTCTGGGAGATTATGAAATGAATATTGAAGTCGATGGGGTAAAAGATCATGCAAAAGGAGAGCTCCTGCACGAGTTAATGATATTGTAACCTGGAAGGTTATTCAAAGAAGAAGAGACCTATGGATAAAGAGAAAAGATATGATGCAATCGTAATCGGTGCAGGTGTTGGGGGGTTGACAGCAGCTACCTTGTTGGCAAAGGAGGGGCGCCGTGTCTTGATTCTTGAACAAAGCGATCGTGTCGGTGGGCGGGCCCTCTCGATCAAGGGTGAAGAGATATCTGATAATGGTGTTGAATGGTATAAAAAGCTACTAGCCTCCCAATATACCTATCTGGCAGGATCAACCCCTGATGTTGATACTATTATCAACAAGCGAACGCTTGATGGCTATACCATAGATATTGGCTACCACGCCTTGAGTGTAAATGGGAATGCCTATCTTTTGGACTTCGAAGAGCTTGTTGGAGGGCTTGATGGTCTCACTAAACATGGATGTCACTACGGAACCTGGTATAAGGGCCAGTTTTACATGGATATGATCGGCGGTAATATCGACCCCAAATACAAAGAGATTATAGACAAAGAAAACATACCTTTTCTCCTTTTCTATACAGAGCCATATAGGCTATCCGACGAAGACATAGATGCACTTGAAAAGGTGTCACTTCAACAGTGGGGCGAAAGACATGGACTTACCAAGAATGATATCATCTGGAACAACATACGTTCTGTAGCCACCCTTTTTTCAACTATTAATAATCCTAATGATATCTCCATAGGTGATATCTTCAGATTCTTCAAATATGCCATCGGCCCCAAGGTAGCCAGGGGATTGGTTGAGCATGTAGGAGGATTTGTTGAAAATGGTGTCATGGAGTGGTCAAAGGCAGTGGCAAGAAAATTTCAATCCTATGGTGGAGAAATCATACTTAATGCCCAGGTCAAGGAGGTGAAGGTCAAAGATGATGCTGTGACAGGTGTTGTAACCCTGACAAAGGATGGTGACTCTCAGGAGTGGATGGCAGATGCAGTTATCAGCTCTATACCAGCCCAGCATACATTTGGGATTATTGATAAGGCTTATTTCCCTAAAGAGTGGGCGGATAGAACTGAGTCTATGTATGGTTATGGAAGCTATGTGCCCTATATGGGGCTAAATAGGTTGGTAATGCCTGAAGAACATGCAAGGTGTGGGATCAAGAACGATTGTGTTTTTCCCAAGGAAGAAGGTTTTGATTGGGATGTGTATATCTGCTGGAACATTCAGTCTATAGTGGATCCATCAGTAGCGCCAAGAGGAAAGTATCTTTATTCAGCCTATCTGCCTGTGACGGAAAAGGAGGCAAAGGATAGAGTACTTATTAATAAACTCATCAAGAGGTTACCTGATTTTATGGAAGAGATCTATCCCGGCTTTAAAGAGAGTATCGATTGGAGGCTTGACTTGGTATGTTGGAAGCTAGAAGGGGTAGCAAAGAGCATATCTCAGGCAGGTACCCAGAAGGTTCCGGTAAAGTCACCCTATATAGGTGGCCTTTATTTTGCTGGAGATACTGCCAAGGGATATGGAGTGGCAATGGATTGTGCCTGTACGTCCGGGGTTATATGTGCCCAGGAGTTTCTCGGCAAAGATTTCGGGATCAGGTAGGGCTTTTAGGCTAGGCACCTAGGGATACATTATGGAAGGAGAGATCAAAAGTATGGAAAAAGATGATATTGTCATAGTGAGTGCTGTACGTACCCCGTTCGGAAGATTTGATGGGGTCTTAAGGACCACCCTCAGTATAGATCTGGGCGTTATGGTATTGAAAGAGGTCTTAAAAAGGATTGATTTAGATCCAAAGGAAGTGGATGAGGTTTATTATGGGACGTGCATACCAGCTGAATATGCCATATATACAAATGTACCGGCCAGGCAGATTACCCTCTTGGCAGGTTTTCCAGAAGATAACATTTCCTTGACCATAGACCGTGCCTGTTGCTCGTCCATGACAGCGTTACGTTTAGGGTGCCGTGCGATCAATTCAGGAGATGCTGAGGTTGTTTTAGCATCTGGGGCTGAGAATATGGGGAATGTCCCTTTTATAGCCAGCGCTGAAAAGGCACGATGGGGTAATCGTCTCGGGCCCATAGAATTGGAAGATGTCCTCTTTGAATTGGGTTATGGTAGAAAGGGATTTGCCCCGGTTGCTACAGATGCTGGTGAGGTTGCAGTGGAGTGTGGGGTCACTCGGGAGATACAAGATAAATGGGGTTGTCAAAGTCATCAAAGGTGGTTTCAGGCATACAAGGAAGGGAGATTCAAGGTAGGTGAAGAGATTATGGCCATAGAGGTGCCCCAGAAAAGGGGAGAGCCTATTGTCATGGATAAAGATGAATCACCTAGAGAAAATATTTCGTTAGAAAAGATGGCCAAGTTAAAAACAGTCTATGGCAGTCCTACTGTTACAGCGGGAAATGCCCCAGGCATGAATTCCGGGGCATCAGCCATTGTGATTATGAGCCGTAAAAAGGCTGAAGAAAAAGGCCTGAAGCCTCTGGCAATCATTGAGGCATGTCAGTGTGCAGCTGGCGCACCAAAGTACATGGCCAAGGTCCCTGCCCAGGCCATTGGGAATCTATTAAAAAAGACCGGCAAAACCATTGATGACATGAATTTGATCGAAATCAATGAGGCCTTTGCTGCAGTTACTTTGGTCTCTCTGAAAGAGCTTGCGAATAATGATCCCAAAAAGTGGGAGGAGCTTCAGGAAAAGACAAATGTAAATGGTGGGGCTGTTGCGATTGGGCATCCTGTAGGGGCAAGCGGCGCCAGGGTTACCATGACCTTGATGTATGAATTGATGCGAAGGGGTGGCGGCCGTGGTGTGGCGGCCATTTGTGGAGGGCTTTCTCAGGGAGAGGCCATAATGCTCAAGGTTTAATAAGGATAAAGGTCATAAAGGGAGAGAAAAATATGTCAGAATGGCTACAAGATGTAAAGGATTTGACTCTCAAGGGCCAGATCAAGGTCCCCTATACCTGGTCAGTAGGGGAGGTTGGGAGCCGTTTCTTGGTGGCGCTGCGCGATGAGAAAAAGATAATAGGAAATCGATGCAACAGTTGTAACACAGTCTATGTGCCCCCACGTAAGAATTGTGGCAAATGTTTTAAAGACATAGATGAGTGGGCTGAGTTGGGTAGCGAGGGGATAGTGACTGCGTATACGATTGTGAGATATGAGTACCCCCTCCAGCCGGCTAAAGCTCCTTTTGCCTACGCCATAATAAAATTGGATGGTGCTGATGTGGGGTTTGTCCATATTATCAAGGAGGACATGGACAAATTGAAGATAGGGGTCCGTGTCAGGGCAAGGTTTAAGGAAGATCGTAAGGGTAATATATTGGATATCGATTCTTTTACTATCATTAAAAGTTAAGAGGAGAATTATAGCCATGGATAAGATTGCGATAGTAGGTGCCAGTCAAACCAAGTATGTGAGGAGAAAAAAGAGCGAGATCTTCTATGACATGGTGTATGAGGTCACAACCAAGGCCATGGAGGATGCAGGCTATACGCTTGAAGATATTGATAGTGTTATAACTATCTCCAATGATTTTTGGGACGGTAGGACTATATCGTGTATGGCTGTCCAGGAGGCAGCAGGCGCCCATGACAAGAATGTCTCTACAATAGAGGGCGATGGCGCCTTTGGTGCCTTTTATGGTGCCATGCGTGTGCTGAGTGGATTTGGGACCACACTTGTGGTTGCCCATTCAAAGGGGAGCGAAGGTGATCTCAAGGTCATTACTAATGCGATGTTTGATCCCATTTACCACAGGCCTCTTGGTCTGGATGCCATCAGTTCCTCAGCCCTGCAGGCCAGTGTTTATATGGAGCGCTATGGTATTACAGAGCAACAGTGCGCCTTAGTATCGGTAAAGAACCATAAGAATGCCAAAAACAATCCCTATGCACAACTACCCATGGATATTACTGTTGATGATGTCATGCGATCAAAAAAGATCGCTGATCCTATTAAACTTCTAGATTGTTCTCCAATAAGTGATGGTGCTGCTGCTATCATCATTGCCAATGAGGAACGTGCCAAGAAGGCAAAGACAAAACCTGTCTGGATAAAGGGCATAGCCCATTGTTCAGATGCCTATTTTTTAGGGGATCGTGATTTGGCAGACCCAGTATCTTTAAAAGATGCCTCAAAAAAGGCCTATACCATGGCAGAAATCAAAGATCCTGTGAGTGAAATAGATGTGGTGGAACTCTATGATGCATTTAGCTACATGGAGCCTCTGTGGTTAGAAGGTATGGGCATCTGTGATGCCGGCCAGGGAGGCCAGCTAATCGAGAAAGGGATTACGGTCATGGGTGGTAAATTACCAGTGAATCCATCAGGGGGCGTGTTATCGGCCCATCCTGTTTTGGTTGCTGGACTGGTAAGGATCATAGAAGCGACTCTCCAACTTCGTGGCGAGGGAGGTGCTCACCAGATTAAAGGGGCAAAGACGGTGCTAGCCCATGGGATTAATGGTCCTTGCGGGCAGAGTCATTGTGTATGGATCCTGGGGAGCGAGTAAGGAGGGGATATGGCAAGAAGAGTAGCAATTGTGGGAACCGGTCAGACCTATCATAAAAGTCACAGGCTCGATGTCAATGGCAGAGAACTTATAAATGAGGCAGTAACAAGGGCGCTAGCCGATTGTGAGCTGTCCATAGCAGATATTGATGCCATCATCATTGGTAATATGGATCATTTTGAGTCGATTAATTATGTGGATACCTGGAGTGTTGAAGGTTCTGGTGGGTATATGAAGCCGATCATGAAGGTCACAACAGGGGGGACTACAGGTGCATCTGTGGCTATTGCTGCATATTATCATGTGGCATCTGGACTCTTTGATAAGGTCCTTGCGATTGGCTGGGAAAAGAATTCTGAGAGTGATACCACTGCAGCCATTGTCACCTGTAGTGACCCTATCTGGGATAGATTTTCCTATTCCGGGGCGATCCCCAGTCTGGCAACAGAGGCATCCGCTTACATGGAACAATATGGGGCAACTCAGGAAGATGCCGCACGAGTGGCAGTGAGGGAGAGGAGTCATGCATTGAACAACCCATATGCTCAGATGTACAACCGACCGATTACGATACAAGATGTGATGGAGTCTGCTATGCTGGCCTACCCAATTAAACTATTGGATGTGTGTCCCAGGACAGATGGGGCATGTGCGGTTGTTTTTGCTGCTGAAAGGGTGGCTGAAAAGATTGCCGTAAACCCTGCCTGGGTAAAATCTTGTTCAGTGCGCCATACTACTACATGGTTTGGTGATGTCGATTATGATACAGGCATGCTTTCTCTCCAAAGGGCATCTAAGGAGGCATTTGCAAATGCAGGGATAAAAAATCCAGTGGAAGAGATTGATGTTGCAGAACTGTACTTACCTTATTCCTACGCCGGGCTAAAATGGATTGAGGCTATTGGTTTTTGTGGTCCAGGCCAAGGCCCTAAGTTTATATGGGATGGCAATACTGACATGGGAGGCAAACTGCCCATTAACCCTTCAGGGGGTGTTATGTGTACAAATTGTATAGGGGCCACTGCGCTTTTAAGAGTAGCAGAGGCCGCCATTCAGGTTATGGGAAAGGGTGATGCCCGTCAGGTTCCTGATGTCAAGACTGCCATGGCAACTGGCTTTGGCGGGTGCTGGTGGTCTGATGTAGTTATCCTGAGTAAAGAAAAACCATAATAATACAGGAGATCAAGCTATGACAACAGAAAAGAAAGAGATTGAATTGTTAACTGTTAGCTCTAGTGATCTGGGGATGCCCTATGAATGGTCTATTGGCAAATATGGCAGCAGGTTTTTTCAAGAGATTAAAGGACACAAGAGATTTTTAGGAATAAGATGCCCGAAATGTAAAAGGGTTTTAGTCCCTCCTCGCAGGATCTGTGGCCGGTGTTTCCAGGAATTGGATGAACTGGTGGAACTCTCTGATACAGGAACCATTATGGCGTTTTCTGTGGTAAACTATCCCTTTATTGATCCGGCTACAGGTACTCAGCGGCCCATCCCATATACCTATGGGTATATTAATATCGATGGGTCAGATAATATCTTCTCCCATATCATCAATGAGACAGATGAAAACAAGATCAAGGTTGGGATGAAGGTCAGGGCTGTATTCAAGAAAAGAGAAGAGATGGAGGGCAATATACGGGACATCAAGTACTTTGAGATTATCAGATAATCTTAAAGGTGAGCGTGGGCAGGTGGTTATCACAAAAGAGGTGGCTATCTTCCAGGATAGATCTGGAAGATCCAATAACCAGGATTAGAAAGAGACATTATGGGGTGTATGTATGCCTGATAAATATGACTTAATAGTGATAGGGGCAGGCATTGCTGGTTTAGGAGTGGCAGCCATACTGGCAAAAGAGGCCCATTCGAAGGTCTTGGTACTGGATCGATTCCCAAGGTTTGGCGGCAGACTGATGAGTTATGGGGGCTATCCGGAAAAAGGGTGGCGTGTTGATATCGGCTTGCACTTGATTGAACTGGGTGAGAAATCAAGCTGTAACGAGTTAAATAATCGGGTTGGAAAGGAGATAGAATGGGCACCATTTAGTGAGACCGTCGAGATATGGAATGGTGAAAGGTTTATCAGTGTGGCTGAATTGGTCCCTATGGATGATCAAGACAAAGATGCATTCAGGGGTTTGCTGCAAAGGATAGCTACCATGAGCGATGCCGAGATCGAGGCATGGGATAACCGTAGCCTTGAAGAATGGTTGATGGAGAATGTTTCCCGATCTTCTATAAGGGAGATGTTTTGTGATCTTGGTATGATCATGACCACGATTCCAGATGCCATTGATATGGCTGCAGGCGAAGTGCTCTACATTGCCAGGGATAACCTTCTTAAGACAAGGCAGGTTCTGCAGGCCAGTTATCCCCTGGATGGAACAGAGGGGATCACAAAGGGGCTGGTTGGGGTGATCGAAGAAAATGGTGGTGAAATAAGGCTTAACTGCGAAGTACAAGAGATCGTGATTCAAGACAAGAAGACCCTAGGGGTTCGTATTCCTAGTAAAAAACACATATATCAGGAAGAGTACAGGATATTCGAGACGGAGGTCATCTATGCGGATCGTGTTGTCTGCGCTCTACCGATCTATCGCTTAAGTAATATTATTGATTTTGATCCTGAAACCAGTCCTCTGCCTTGGTGGTGGCTCAAGCGCATTACTGATATCCAGCATGAGGTTACCGGCCTTATCGGGTATATGATCGGGCTGACTGAGCCGATTGTTGATCCAAAGAAGCGGTGTTTCTTTACCGCCTTAAAGACTAAGCACGCAGGGTTCCCATTCCAGGGTTTCCCGGCTTCAAATTTTTCGCCTCATGTAGCACCTGAGGGAAAACAGATTTTACATACTGATATCGTCTGCGAGCACAAAGAGGCATCAGACAAGTTCAAGAGGGACAGGCTTCTTGGTCTTGTGTGGGAAGATATGAAAGAGATGTTTCCAGGGATCGAGAAAAAAGTGGAGTGGAGGCTTCCATACTATGTGGATGGCTGCGATGGTCTGGCCAGAAAACCAGGATTGGTAGGGAATTTTAAGCCAGGACTTAGTGCCCCTGGGATCCCCAATCTCTATTTTGCGGGGGACACCTATGTTGGCCGGGGATTGGCAACAAATGGTGCCGCATTGAGTGCAATGAAGTGTGCTGACTTGATCCTGAAGGGGTAACAAAGGGATAAAACGCTTTAATGTTGTAGAAAACGTAACTACTCAGGTGGATAGGTTGAAGGCTTTTAGGTAAACCCTATAATAGCATAGCCATTCAAGTATCATATTCCCCGAATATGGCTTTTGCCGCCCAGAGGATATCAGTATCCTTCAGGCTAATAACCTGAGCAGTTACTAGAAAACAAATAGAATAGGAGATCGACGATATGGTTAAGAAATTATGTGTCTTGGGTGCAGGGACAATGGGTGCAGGGATAGCCCAGGTAGCTGCCGAGCATGGGATAGAGACTGTCATTAGGGATATTAAAGATGAATTTGTTCAGCGCGGGCTCAGTACCATCAGTAAGTTTGTTGGGAAAAAGCTGGATAAGGGCAAGATATCTCAAACAGAACATGATCAAATTATAGCACGTATAAAGGGCACCACAGATATAAAAGAGGCTATAAATGGAGTTGATATGGTTATCGAGGCGGTCCTTGAGGATATTGACCTCAAGATGAAGGTGTTTAAGGAAATCAATACCCTTTGTCCGAAGGATGTTATTCTATCATCCAACACTTCAACATTGAGTATCTCTAAGATTGCCTCTGCCACCAAACATACTGAAAGGGTTATTGGCACTCATTTCTTTAGCCCGGTCCCTGTCATGCGGCTTGTTGAGGTCATTAAGGGGAAAGAGACAGCCGATTCCGTGGTTACGGCCGCAACAGAATTTTGTAAACAGATTGGCAAGACCCCCATTATTGCTAAGGATGTCCCGGGATTTATCGTAAACCGTTTCATGTGTCTGTTATATAATGAAGCGGCAAATCAGATCTATAATGGTTTTGCATCACCTGAAGATATAGACCTGGGGCTTAAACTTGGGGCTAACCATCCTATGGGGCCGGTAGAGATCATGGATATGGCAGGTATTGACGTGGTATACAATGCCCTAAAGGCCTTGTATGAAATGACAGGTGAAGAGCGCTATAAGCCGTCCCCGATATTTGAGCAGATGATCGAAGACAACCATTTGGGCCGAAAAACCGGCAAGGGTTTCTATAACTACTCAGAATAATTAAGGAGACATTACATGGGACAAAATTTCTTCAAAAGGGATGATAGGGATGTCCGGTTTGTATTAAAAGAGCACCTCGGGATTCAAAGATTGCTAGGATTTGATGCCTATAAAGATTTTTCCATGGACGATTTCGATATGATCTTAAAGGAGGCCATGAAGATTGCATCTGAAGAGATAGCGCCTACATTCCAGGATGGAGATAGAGATGGTTGCCGATTTGAAGGTGGAAAGGTCTACGTACCCAAGTCTTACCATCGATGCTGGGAGGTATTTAAAGAAGGAGGCTGGTTCGGCCTTGCTATGAACCCTGAGTATAGCGGGCAGGGTGTTCCTTCGGTTATCTCTGAGGCAACTCAAGAGTTCTTTATGAGTGCCAATTTTGCGTTTTGTTGCTTTTCAGGGATGGGGCCTGGGAATGGGTATATGATAGAGCGTTTTGGATCCAAGGAGCAAAAGGATTTGTTTCTGGAGAAGATGTATGACGGCACATGGGGTGGGACCATGTGTTTAACCGAGCCATCAGTGGGCTCTGATGCTCACATGGTGACTGTAAAGGCCACTCCTGATGGAAAGTATTATAAGATTCAGGGCACAAAGACATTTATAACATCTGGAGAGCATGACCTTACGGAAAACATCATTCATTTGTTAATAGGGAGGATTGAAGGGGCTCCTCAAGGTGCAAAGGGCGTATCTCTCTTTATAGTTCCAAAGATCCGGGTGAATGATGATGGTTCTTTGGGGGAGGCTAATGATGTTACCTGCATAGCCCTTGAGCATAAAATGGGAATGAATGGATCTGCTACCTGCATGATGAATTTTGGTGAGAATGGCAACTGTCGAGCCAGGCTTATAGGAGAGCCAGGGATGGGTCTGGCATACATGTTTCAAATGGTCAATATGGCAAGGATGGCGGTGGGGTTGGAATCAGTAGGTTTTGGTGCCAACATATATGCCAATGCATTAGACTATGCAAAGAACAGGATTCAGGGCGCTCCCTTTGGTAAGAAAGGACTCGATAGGGTTCGACTCATTGAGCATGTAGACATTCGTCGGATGTTGATGAATCTCAAGGCACTTACAGAAGGGATGAGGGCCCTTGTTTATAAAACATATATGCTGGAGGATATTGCAGAAGCCAGTCCAGACGAAGAAGAGCGAAAATGGGCCAGTAACAGGGTGGACTTGTCCACGCCGATTATAAAGGCATATTGTTCTGACAGGATATTTGAAATGGGTAGAGAGGGAATCCAGATCTTGGGTGGCTATGGATTAACCAAAGAATACCCCATTGAACAATATACCCGCGATTGCAAGATACTGTCTATCTGGGATGGAACAAACTATATCCAGTCAGTTGACCTTGCGGGAAGGAAACTCAGGATGGAAGGTGGTAAGGTCTTTATGGATTGGATTGATGAGGTTCTGAGATTTGTTCAGAACAACAGTTCTATAAGTACTTTAGCTGACGAGATGAAATTGGTTGAGGAGGCAGTTCAAGCCATTGTAGAGATTAGCATCAGTTATGGTAGATATTTTAAAGAAGGTAAGATTAATCTTGTCCCATTGACTTCCACTAAATTTTTAGATTGCTGTGCTGAGGTGGCAATCTCTCATCTTCTGCTGGAACAGGCCTTGATTTCTTTAAAAAGATTAGATGAGCTAGGCCCGGATCATTTTGATAGCCCTTTCTATAGAGGAAAGATAGAGACCGCAAGATTCTATGTGAGAAACTTCCTTCCCAATGTGTTTGGTAGGGGAAGGATTATTAAACTGGAAGACATGACTGCAATAGATATGGCAGAGGAGAGCCTCTAGAAGAGACATTATCGCAGTCTATAAGGGGAGAATAAGATGGAAAAGGTATACCTTGAAGATTATTCTGTGGGTGAGAAGATCATATCACCTGCCAGGACCATTACTGAAACAGACATTGTTATGTTTGCAGCCCTTACTGGCGATTGGCATCCATTACATACTAATGTGGAGTATGCCAAGGAAGGCCCCTTTGGAGAGCGGATTGCCCATGGCATGCTTACTCTGTGCATAGGTAGTGCCCTTATCTTCAGGCTGGGCATGTATGTGGCGCTTCCTAAATCTTTTATTGCCTTTTATGGGATGGATTCCGTCAGGTTTGTCGGTGTGGTAAAGATCGGTGATACCATACACTGTGAAGTGGAAGTTGTGGCTTTAGATATAAAAGACGAAAAAAGAGGTGTCATTGTATCCAAGAATTCAATAAAGAATCAGCGAGGGGAGGATGCCGTTGTCTACACCACAAGGGCGCTTGTTGGGAGAAGATCGCAGTCTTGACATCAAGGTGGTAAGAGAAGAGGATATGATCTTACTAAACAGAAAGACAAGGTCTATCAAATACCCTCATGTCTTGGGGGCAAGGCTGAGGGCAGGACTTGGCAAGCCCTCTTATTCTATGGGTTTGGGAGATTGCATATTCTTAGATTTTTCCAGCGGTCTTATTTCCATAGCAGATAGCCCTGAAAGGAATTCAGTGGCCTCGCGCAGATTTATGCTAAGGGTTGCCCAGATGCTGGAGGATTCCATTTCTGATATTTCAGGGCATATCTATACAAAAAGAGAGATGAATAGAATCAAGGATAGCTTGGCGGGTAAATCTCAAGAATTGCTTAAATCGATTCCATCTAATGAGAGCTGTACATTCACAGGCCTTTTTATAGCAAAGATAGATCATGGGATGAAAGGGATCGTATTCCATACAGGTGACAGCCTTCTTATCCGATGTGATTTGGCCACTGGAGAAGCGGATCAACTTACAGAGAACAATTTTTGGATGGTGGGAAGGGT